>NZ_JAQVZX010000054.1 GCF_028707975.1 Syntrophomonas sp. | reverse complement strand
AAGCCGCTTCCACCGGGTTTTTTGCCTGAGTGATAGGTCGTCCGATGACCATAAAATCAGCTCCCATCTCCAGGGCCTGTCGCGGTGTGGTAATCCGTTTCTGGTCATTTGTCTCCGACCAGGCGGGGCGGATACCCGGGGTGACGATTTTAAAATCAGGGCCACAGGCTGCCCGTATGGCAACGATTTCTTGCGGAGAAGATACCACTCCGGACATTCCGCATTCCTGTGCCATTAAGGCCCACTTCACCACTAAATCAGGAAGTTTCATCCCTTTAACCCCGATCTCTTCTTCCAACTCCCGCTGCGATATACTGGTTAGTACAGTTACAGCCAGGGATAGCGGCACAGGAGCAAACAGTCTTTTGGCCTCGTCTTCAACCTCTTCTGCCACTTGGCGCATCATTTCCCGGCCTCCAGCGGCGTGAACATTAAACATGAAGCACTTCAAGCGGGTTATGGCTCTGCCGGCAGCAGCTACGGTGTTGGGAATATCATGAAACTTGAGATCTAAAAAAACCCGTCCCCCCAATTGATTAATCTCTTCTACTATATCGGGACCGCAGCTATTGAACAACTGCATCCCCACTTTAAAAGCCCCCACATGAGGAGCCAAATCCTTAACCAGAGCCAGGGCTTGCTCCCGGCTATCAACATCCAGGGCTAAAATAATCCTCTGTTTGGCTTGCAAATCTTTTCCCTCCTAATTTTTTGATATATATCATGGGGACGGTCATTATGATATATATCATAAGATTCTAATCAGCGTCTATAATAACTTCCTGTAATACCCCCATTTTCATCGGTGGCTGCGGCCCCCGGCCATGGGGGGTTAATAGGCATGAGCTATACCAACCAGTTCTTGAATACTGGAAAAGCCTTGCTCTTGCATATACTTTTCAATACCCTCAAGCAATTCAAGAGCCAGACGGGGGTTTATGAAATTACCAGTGCCAATGGAAACCGCAGTAGCCCCGGCCATAAAGAATTCCAGAGCGTCTATATGATTGACTATGCCTCCACCACCCAGTATAGGGAGATGAACCTCCTGATATACCTGATATATCATTTTTAAGGCTACGGGTTTAATCGCTGGTCCTGACAATCCTCCAAAAACATTGCCCAAAACCGGCTTCCTTTTATTTATGTCAATAGCCATCCCCCCTAGAGTATTTATCATGGACAAGGCATCAGCACCACCCTCAGCAGCAGCAAGGGCAATAGCCACAATATCGGTGACATTAGGGGAAAGCTTGGGCATTACTGGAAGAGTAGTTTCACGCTTGACTGCTGCTACCACCTGTCGCACCGTATCAGGATCAGTGCCAAACTGAATACCCCCCTGCTTTACATTGGGGCAGGAGATATTAAGCTCAATTCCTGCTATGCCCTCATGTCCTTGCAGCATAGAAGCCATCAAAGCATATTCTTCCATGTTGTTTCCGGCTATATTAGCAATTATCGTAACCTGCCTGGCTCGAAGCAGAGGCAGGTATTCCCTCAAAAACACCTTGATACCCGGATTCTCCAGTCCGATAGCGTTTAGCATAGCGGCCGGGGTCTCATAAATCCTGGGGCCAGGATTCCCTGGGCGGGGATTAAGAGTCGTACCTTTGACTATTACCGCGCCAATTCTTTCAGGTTCAATAAAGTCAGCGTACTCAAAACCATAACCAAAGGTTCCCGATGCAACTGCGACTGGATTTTTTAGCTTTATTCCTCCCAGATTTACCGTTAAATCCAAGGCATTACCTCCCATTTCCTTATCACATAGCTATGGTGTCACTGAAAAAAGTCCTTATTATTGCATAAGAGTTGCATAAATATACAAACGAGCGTTGGCGAAGGTGAAAGCTGGCGGTCGAAGAGCGCCCCTACAAGGTCGCTATTAAAGTTGCACCCTGCGGTCGCCATTAAGGGTGCTGAGCGGTATATTTATGCACGCTGATGCATATTTATTACTATTTGCAGTGGAATCGATTACAAACTTAACCGAAAATTAACCTGAAGAAAATAATCCTTTAATAAGATTAGGGTATACTCTTATCGTTGGCAAAAACTTAATAGCAGTATCAAAATCATTAATGGCCAGACTGGTCATTAATTTTTTTTATTTACTCTCAGCTACAACACCAGTTCATCCAGGCTGAAGACTGGCCCATCCTTGCATATTTTTGCATAAGTCTCATTTTCCGGCTTTAATTTTCGAGCACAGCCCAAACAGGCTCCTACCCCACAGGCCATATATTCTTCCAAAGAGATTTCCCCGGGTATACGATTTAACCTTGCCCATTCCTGCCAGAGCTTCATCATTGATTCCGGTCCGCAGCTATAGATAAATTCAATACGCTTAGCATTTAATATTTCGGAGAATAGCTGCGGGATCAATGGACCTTCTAACCCGCAGCTGCCATCTATTGTAGCTATCTGCACCTGGCTTCCTATAGCTTCCAATCGTTCCAAGGCCAGCAACTCTTTCTCCGTTCCTACCCCGTATAGAGCCAAGAGCTCATTACCCCCCTGCCTTAATACACGAGCCAGGTAGAGCAGTGGAGCCATACCTACTCCCCCCCCTACCAGCAGGCATTTTCTTGCGGACTCCGGCAGGGAGAAACCATGGCCCAATGGACCCATGATGTCAAGATACTCTCCGGGTGACATGGCTGCCAATAATGCAGTACCCTTACCCACTACCTTGTATAAAAGACTAATCCTCGCTGCTTCCTTATCCACATCATATAGACTTAGCGGCCTTCGGAGCAGAGGATCAAGTCCTGTACTGGTAAAGATGTGCAGGAATTGTCCAGGCTTACACTCTTTGGCTGTTTGTGGAGCTTCGATCTCCATTATATAAAGATTATGGTATTGTTTAGAATTGCTAATTATTCGTGCTTTCTCCAAAGAAGGCATAAGCATTCCTCCCGAGTAAGTATAGTGTTCTTGTAAATAATCCTAAATCCAGTTTGCGTCAGGAAAAGATGACTGGTCATTGCAAAAAAGTAATTTATTATGCTTGTATAAATATAACCGCTCCATTTCAACGCATGGGCGACTCCTGCGGCTTAATCAATTTGACATATTCCTGCAGAGACATGATCTCCATCGCAGTGGTCTTTTCACCCTCAGTGATTACATCTTTTACCACTCTCAAGGTGTCCAGGGAGGTTAAGCAAGGGACATTCAACTCTACCGCCGCCCGCCTGATCTGAAAACCATCGGTAAAGGGCATACGGCCATGGGTGAGAGTATTTACTACAAAGTCTACCTTACCCTGGCGAATCAAGTCTACAATATTCGGCGAGCCTTCTTTAATCTTCTTTACTGTTTCCACCGCAATACCATTATTTCTAAGGGCCATGGCTGTGCCTTCAGTTGCTACCAGCTTGAAACCCAGTTGGCTCAATTCATACAAAATAGGTATAGCTTCAGCTTTATCTTTATCAGCTATCGTAGCAACTATGGTGCCTTTATGGGAGATTTCCACACCGGCTTCCAGAAGCCCTTTATAGATGGCGGTTTTTAAGGAGCGGTTTATTCCTAAAACTTCACCGGTAGACTTCATTTCTGGCCCCAGGGTAATATCCACCTGTTCCAGCTTGTTAAAGGAGAACACCGGAACCTTGATAGCATAAAATTCCGGCTCCGGCTGCAGACCACCATTATAACCCAGTTCCTTTAAGTTCTTGCCCAAGATAATCTCAGTTCCCAGCTTTACCAGGGGAATCCCGGTTACTTTGCTGATGAAAGGCACAGTGCGGCTGGAACGGGGATTTACCTCCAAAACATAGAGCTCATCCTCAAACTCCACGAATTGTATATTAATTAAGCCTTTGACCTCCAGTTCCCGGGCTAATTTGATGGTGTAATCAACCACCTTGTCCTTAATCACCGGACTTAGATCATGGGCGGGAAAAACTGCCATACTATCTCCGGAATGAACCCCGGCTCTTTCAATGTGCTGCATGATACCTGGAATTAGGACCTGCTTGCCATCACAAACGGCGTCCACTTCAATCTCTTTACCCAGCAGGTATTTATCTACCAATACCGGGTGTTCATGGTTGACATTTACTGCCGTTTGCATGTATTGCCTTAGTTCATCAACATTATAAACTATTTCCATGGCTCTGCCCCCCAGTACATAGGAAGGCCTTAGCAAGACCGGATAGCCTATCTTTCCCGCTGCTTTGACCGCTTCTTCCACCGAAAACACGGTTTTCCCCGGGGGGCGGGGGATAGCTAGTTTCTCCACCATCAAATCGAAGCGTTCCCGATCTTCGGCCCGATCAATGCTGTCGTTGGAAGTACCAAGTATTTTTACTCCCGCCTGGTTCAAAGCATTGGCCAGGTTAATGGCGGTTTGCCCGCCAAACTGGACGATGACTCCTTCGGGTTGTTCTTCATCGATGATATTCATAACATCTTCATAAACCAGGGGCTCGAAATACAAGCGGTCGGAGGTATCAAAATCGGTGCTGACGGTTTCCGGGTTATTATTTATAATGATGGCCTTTATACCTGCATCCCGCAAAGCCCAGACACAATGCACTGAGCAATAATCAAACTCCACTCCCTGTCCTATCCGGATTGGCCCCGCCCCTATAACCAGGATTTTACGAGTGTTTGGATCATGCCAGGCTTCATTCTCCTCTTCATAACAGGAATAGAAATAAGGGGTGTCAGCATCAAACTCAGCCGCACAGGTATCCACTGATTTATAAGTAGGCAGAATTCCCGCTTCTTTTCTAAGCTTTCGTATTTCTTCTTCCGTTTGCCCTTTGATTGCAGCTATTTCAAAATCGGAAAAGCCAATCTTCTTGGCCTCTCGCAGCAGTTCGCAATCCAATTCTTTATTTTCCAGTACCCGGGCAAAATCTATAATGTTTTTCATTTTTTTTAGGAAATATTTATCTATACGGGTAATCTCCCAGATTTCGTCCAGGGAAAATCTCCGGCTCAAGGCTTCAGCAATGATAAAGGTTCTTTCATCATCTGCATGTTCCAAACGCTGGCGCAAGTCTTCATCTTTCATTTGCTGCAGTTCGGGCAGACGCATGCCATTAAGACCAATTTCCAGTGAGCGGATAGATTTAAGGAAAGCCGCTTCATAGCTGCGGTCGATGGCCATAACTTCACCGGTGGCCTTCATCTGAGTCCCCAGTTTGCGATCACCGAAAACAAACTTGTCGAAGGGCCAGCGGGGCACTTTTAGAACCACATAGTCTATAGCCGGTTCAAAACAAGCGGTGTTCTTTCCGGTTACGGCATTGGGTATTTCATCTAGCGTATAACCAATAGCCAATTTGGTAGTAACTTTGGCAATAGGGTATCCGGTTGCTTTGGAAGCCAGGGCGCTGGAACGGCTTACCCTGGGGTTAACCTCTATGACATAATACTTTTTGCTGAAAGGGTCCAGAGCATATTGAACATTACAGCCCCCAACTATTTTCAGGTGGCGGATAATTTTTAAAGAAGAAGCCCGCAACATTTGGTATTCTTCATCACTCAGGGTCTGAGCTGGAGCCACCACTATGCTATCCCCGGTGTGTATGCCTACCGGGTCAACATTCTCCATGCTGCAGATAGTTATACAGTTGTCATTGGCATCCCGCATTACTTCAAATTCAATTTCTTTAAAACCGGCAACACTTCTTTCAATCAAGGCTTGATTTATGGGACTGTTCTTTAAGCCTTTAAGCACTATCTGCTGTAGTTCTTCATCATCACCGGCAGTGCCTCCCCCGGTTCCCCCCAGGGTGTATGCCGGGCGTACAATAACCGGGTAACCAATTTTTTCAGCAAAGCGAATGGCTTCTTCCACTGAATGTACTATGTCACTTTCCGGGATAGGCTCGCCGATTTCTTGCATGGTAGCTTTGAACTTCTCTCGATCTTCAGCCCGGGCAATGGCATCCAACGGCATACCCAGCAAAGGAACTCCGGTTTTCTCCAATATTCCCGCCCTATCAAGAGCCAGGGCCATATTTAAACCTACCTGCCCACCCAGATTGGCAATTATGCCATCCGGTTTTTCCCGGGCAATAATCTTATTGACCGTTTCAACCGTTATGGGTTCGAAGTAAACATGATCGGCAATATTGGCATCAGTCATTATTGTAGCTGGATTAGTGTTCAAGAGCACTACATCAATGCCTTCTTCTTTTAGTGCCCGGCAGGCCTGGGTGCCGGCATAGTCGAACTCGGCTGCCTGTCCGATGATAATAGGCCCTGATCCTATAACCAGTACTTTGCGCAAATTCTCATTAAGCGGCATATAATAATCCCCTTTCCTTATAGACATTCCCCTTGGCCTATTTGGCTTTAAAGCATTGAAAGAAACTGCGGAGCAGTTTCCACACCGCTGCAACGTGGCGGGGGATTAGAACCCGCCGCCTGTTTTGTTAATAGGAACTTTGGCCGCTTAAAGAAGCGGGGGACATATTTAACCTTGTTATAAAATCATCATAGAAAAATCCAGTCTCACTATATCCGGGATAACCTTCAGGATCAAATTGTACTGAAAACACTGGCATTTCCCGGTGTTTAATACCTTCTATACTGCCGTCATTAAGGCTTCTCATAGTAACATCTATTCCGGTACCGATCAGTGAGGACTCCTCCAGGCTAAAACCGTGGTTCTGCGTGGTAATATATACCCGCTGATTTTCCAAGCTCTTTACCGGATGGTTGGAACCCCGGTGCCCATAAGGCAGGCGCAGAGTACTGGCTCCCATTGCCAGGGCAAGAATCTGATGACCCAGACCTACTCCGAAGAGTGGTACTCTCCCCAAGAGCTCACGACAAGTATCAATCGCATAGCTGATAGCTCCAGGATCTCCTGGCCCATCGGAGACCATTATTCCATCAGGATGGAGCCTTAATATCTCCCGCGCTCCAGTAGCCGCAGGAACAGCAATCACTTCACAATCCCGGCGTACCAGAGAATCAATTACTCCCTTTTTGGTACCCAAATCCAGTAAAACTATTTTTTTTGTACCATTGCCAAATTTCATGATATTTTTGCGGCTGACAAAACGAACCAGATCGCCTTGCAATTCTTCCACAGCCAGCCTTGCTTTATCCACCAACCATTCCATGTCATCGATATTATCGATAATTACCCCCCCCATGCTTCCCTCATGACGAATAGCACGAGTCAGAGCCCGGGTGTCCACTCCGGTAAGTACGGCGATTTCGCTGCGATTAAGAAATGAAATAAGATCAGTTTCCATCTCATAATGACTGGGGAAATCGGTAGCTTCCCTTAATACCAGCCCTTTAACCATGGCCGTCCGGGAAGCGAAACTTTTTTCATTAAAACCCACATTTCCTACCAGCGGGTAGGTCATAACCACAATCTGTCCATAGTATGAAGGATCAGTGATAATATCCTGATAACTTATCATGGCTGTGCTGAACACCACTTCCCCTCCAGCCATGCGACAATCATTCAATAGTTTGCCACGAAAATACCGGCCATTCTCCAGAACCAGATATCCATTCACCCGGTCATCACTCCCTTAAATTCATATTGATGTCACTGCAAAAAGTAATAAATATTATTATGCTTGTATATTTATGCAAGCCTTACGCAACAAAAAAAGGGTTTTTGCAGTAAGTCTATATATCCAGTACTATCTCCCCATTCTGCGCTACCAGCACTCCGTTAACCAGCGTCATGCAAGGCCAACCTTGGAGCTCCATGCCCTTGAAAGGTGTATTCTTGCCTTTGGATTTGAAAGTCCGGGGATCCACGGTTTTGACCATTTCCGGGTCAATAATCGTAATGTCTGCCGGCTTCCCTTCTCCCAAACTTCCTTTATCAAGCCCCATCACCCAGGCCGGTCCGGTAGTAAACAACCTGACCATATCCTTAATATCCAAGAGTCCAGGCCTTACCAACTTATCCATTATTACTGCTACCGCCGTTTCCAATCCAGATATTCCCCAGGCAGCCAACTCGTATTCACAGTCCTTGGCTTCAAAATGATGGGGAGCATGATCGGTGGCAATGCAATCCACGGTACCATCAAGCAAAGCCTCACGCAAAGCCAGCAGATGTTCCTCGGAGCGTAAAGGGGGATTGACTTTGGTATCGGCATCATAGCCGTCTATTATTTCATCACTCAGGGTCAAATGATGGGGAGTCACTTCACAACTTACCTTCAATCCCTCGGCTTTGGCCTGGCGAACCAGCATCATGGAACCTGCCGTGGAAGCATGACAGATATGCAAATGCCCGCCAGTCAACCGGGCTAAAATAATATCGCGGGCTAGCATTACCTCTTCAGCTGCAGTCGGTATCCCCCTTAACCCATAAATGGTGGAGTAGTAGCCCTCATTCATCAAGCCCCCGTTTACCAGGTTAAGATCCTCGCAATGCGATAATACCGGTAAGCCGAACATTTTTGCGTAATCCAGAGCATTACGCATAATATTGGCTTTCATGACGGGTTTGCCATCATCGGATATAGCCACACATCCGGCCGCTGCCAGCTCGGCAATTTCGCTTAATTCCAAACCAGCCTGCTTTTTACTAATGCTTCCCACCGGCAAAACTTTGACTACACCGACCTTTCGAGCTTTTTCCTTGACAAAACCGACCACTGCTTCATTATCTATAACCGGCTCAGTATTGGGCATGCAGCAGATGGTAGTAAAGCCCCCGCAAGCCGCTGCTCTGGTACCGGAGGCAATATCTTCCTTATATTCAAAGCCGGGTTCCCGTAGATGAACATGAATGTCGATGAAACCTGGGCAAACTATTTTCCCGCTGGCATCGATAATTTCACAGCCGCTATCATCCAGCTGATAACCCCGGCTCCGAATCTTACCATCTTCCACTAAAAGATCTTGAATAAGATCAATATGGTTTAAGGGGTCGATCAGCCTTCCCCCTTTAATAAGTAATCTCATCGCGCCCACCTCCCATCATCAGGAACAAAAGGGCCATCCTGATCGCCACCCCGTTAGTAACCTGCTCATTGATCAAGGCCTGGGCACTATCGGCCAGTTCGCTGGATATTTCTACGCCACGGTTTATGGGTCCGGGATGAAGAACCAGAACATCGTCCTTGGCTCGGGCCAGGGTTCTGGGACTTAGCATATAGAGTTGGGCATATTCATCCAGCGAAGGGAAAAGACCGCTCACTTGTCTCTCGCGTTGAATACGCAAGATATTGATTACATCAACTCCATTGATGGCTTCATCCAGGCTGTAATAGCTCTTGACCCCTAATTTTTCCAAGCCAGGAGGCATTAATGTAGCCGGGCCTACCACCCGGATATCACAACCAAATTTGCTCAGACCGTATATATTGGAACGGGCTACCCGGCTGTGCAGAATATCACCAACAATGGCCACTTTTAAGCCCTCCAGAGTTCCTTTCTTTTCTTTGATGGTATACATATCCAACAAAGCCTGGGTGGGGTGTTCGTTAGCTCCATCCCCAGCGTTAATAACCCTCATCCGGGTATTGCGGGCGACATAATGGGGGGTACCGCTCATGGCATGCCTCATTACCATTAAATCAAAACCCATTACCTCAATAGTCTTGATGGTATCTCTCAGGCTCTCGCCCTTTTGCACGCTGCTGGTGGATATCGACAGATTAACCGTATCTGCGCTCAAATACTTACCGGCCAATTCAAAAGAGGTGCGGGTTCGGGTGCTGTTCTCATAAAATACTGTTACCATAGCCTTGCCTCGCAAGGTGGGCACCTTCTTAATATCCCGGCAAATAACATCTTTCATAGGTATGGCCGTATTCAAAATCAGTTCCGTCTCCTCCCGGCTCAAATCTCGAAGTCCCAACAAGTCTTTTCGTTCCAGCTTCAAACTAAAGCCCCCTCTCAATAAACCTGATACTAATATTCCCCTTTATGAAGCTGTCATTAATTTTTACCTGAAGTAGGGATATTGTTGCCTGCTGCGATTCCTCCTGGGGAAACACAGGGTAAGGCCCCTTTCTTCATAACACCATCGACAAATAATCCAATCCCCTTGTTCCTGGCTTCCCGGCCCATAAAAAAAGCCTTCCTTGCCGGGCAGCAAGGAAAGCTTTCATTCGATACTCTGGAACCTTTCCCTTGCCGGCCTCTCAGGACCAGATTAAAGGGTAAATCCTACGAGTCTATTATTTCTTGTATCACCACTCCATCTTTTCCATCCAGTTCTTTTACATATACTTCGATGTTTTCTTGTCGCGAAGTGGGTACATTTTTGCCTATAAAATCTGCTTTTATGGGCAACTCCCGGTGCCCTCGATCTATCAGTACCGCAAGCTGAATACATTCCGGTCGCCCCAGGTCAATTAAAGCATCCAGTGCGGCCCTTACGGTTCTGCCGGTATATAGAACATCATCCACCAAAACCAGTCTTTTACCGTTGATATCGAAGTTTACTTCCGTTCGGTGAACCTGAGGCTGCTGGGCCAAAGTGGTAAGGTCGTCCCGGTAGAGGGTGATATCCAGAATCCCTACCGGTATCTTGATTCCTTCAATATCTTCTATGCGAAGGGCCAGGCGCTGGGCCAGCGGCCCTCCTCTCCGGCGAATACCGATGACAGCTACATTATCCACGCCTTTGTTTTTCTCGATAATCTCGTGGGCAATACGGGTAAGGGCTCTCTTCATACCCATCTCATCCATGATGGCATGCTTTTCTCTTAAGACCAATAAAAACGCCTCCTTACCACATTTAAAACAAAAACCTGCCAAGCATAAGGCCAGGCAGGTGCAGCTCTCCATCATTCCTTGCTAGCCTCACGGGGCCAACTTAAAGGTTCCTATCTGATTCTACTAAAACTAAGGAATATATGTCAATGTTTGTTTCTCAAATCAGAAAGTATACATTCAAAATAAGGGGGCAGATTGCTCTTAAATTCCCGGTACTCTCCACTGCTCGGATGCTTAAAGCCCAACAAATGGGCGTGTAAGGCCTGGTTATCAAGCCCTAACTGCTTTTTCCCAGAACCATAAAGAGGGTCCCCTACTACCGAATGCTTGATATAGGCAAAATGTACCCTTATTTGATGGGTACGCCCGGTTAAGAGCTTTACCCTTAATAAAGTATAGTTGCCCAATCGCTCCAGTACCTGATAATTGCTAACGGCTGGACGCCCCCCGGCGATAACTGCCATCTTTTTTCGATCCTGCTTGCTCCTCCCTATGGGAGCTTCAATACTACCCAGATTTTCCTTTATTATTCCATGAACCAGAGTAATATACTCCCGGTTTATACTGTGATCCTTGATTTGCGCCGCCAGCTGGCGGTGGGCCATATCATTTTTCGCTACCACCATAACCCCGGAAGTATCCTTATCCAGGCGGTGTACGATTCCGGGCCGCAGTTCTCCATTTATACCGGAAAGGTCTTTTAAATGAAAAAGCAGGGCATTAACCAGGGTGTTTTCCCAATTGCCATGGGCTGGATGTACCACCATTCCCTTGGGCTTGTCAATTACCGCAATATCTTTATCCTGGTATATAAATACCAGGGGAATATCCTGAGCTTTAAGTTCAAGCTCCCGTACAGCCGGTATCTCCACTATTATCTCTTCCCCCGCTTTAAGCCGGTAACTCGGCTTTTGCTGTTTGCCATCAACCCTTATTTCTCCACTTTCAATCAGGGTTTTAACCAGCGAGCGGGAAAGTTCGTCCAATTGTTCCGCCACAAAAGCATCGAGTCTCGCGCCTTCCATTTCTTCGTCCACCAGCAGAATCTCAGTTCCAGGCATTTCTTTCCTCTCTTTTTCCATCAAGTAAAACCAATATTAGCAATAATATTCCCCCACAGACTATAGCGCTGTCGGCCAGGTTGAAAACCGGCCACCAACCCAGGTCAATAAAATCAATTACAAAACCATAGAAATAGCG
>NZ_JAQVZX010000166.1 GCF_028707975.1 Syntrophomonas sp. | reverse complement strand
TATTTTGCATTTTTCAAAAGATGGTTGGGTTTTTGTCTTTATATTTCTATGCCATCATTCCCTCCAGCAACCGTTTTATATAAGCCTGGCCTTCTTCCTGGAACAGTACATTTACCTGGTCAAAATTCTTACGGTCAGCTTTACCGTCTCCTATCCACCAGTTAATTCTATGGAAAGGCGTAACCGAAACGATGAATGATGATAGGCTAACCTCAGCTGCCCCCAACCCGGCTTCAATCTCTTTGACAGTTTTATAGAACTGTATTTTGGGATCATTAAGACCCTCTGAGTGAGAAATGCCTTTGGGGTCTATAAATGCAATGTACTGCTTTCCATTAGTAAAAAGCCAGAGGATAAAATCTGGTTCGAAGAACTGGTTTCCGGTAAAGAACTTCAATCCTCGTCCCCCGCTCTGGTTACGCAGCAGATATAAGTCTTTGTCAGCAAAGAATTCAGTATGGCCGGTAACGTATTCTTTGAGGTCAAGAACGAACTGTTTTTCGCCGTCATTTAATGGCACCGGCTTTATTTCCAGGGTAGTTTGGCCTTTGGATTGGCATAACAGTGGTTCAAACAGGTGCTGGCCAAAACCGACCGGTTCGAAAACATGATGTGCAAACTTGCGAAAATCAATTTTTCCCAGCACCCCCTTGCGGTTAGCTTCTTCCATAGTATCTACCAGTTGCTGTAGTTTTTCTAATAACGAGTCTTCGGTCTCATCCACCGACACTTGATAGGAGTAGAGCAGATTGGCATCATCAGGGGATAGCTCCACATACTCCAGGTTGGGCAATTCCCAAGCCTTCTGCTGATAAGCATAGAAGCGATCACAGTATTTCTTTAAAAGTACAATTACTATTTCCTGCCACTTGCGCACCTGGCTAAAAGAGCTAAACTGCATTTCCTTACCGGTAATATACAGGGTATACCAATCCGGATCAGCCATTATCTTTGGCAGAATATGACGCGGTATATGCAGATTATGGCGGCCCTTTTCGTTCTTGTAACGCAGCAATTCGAAATAAATCTCCTCCCAGTTTAAAAAGGCCAATTGTTTATCCGTAAAGCTTTCCTGGTTAAATACTGATTCCTGTACCGTATGTTCTGCGCCAGCAGCTATACGAACCTGCAGCCGGGGATACCAGTTCAAGATTACCTTTTGCCGCTTCAAGTATGCCGGCGGCAAATCAAGCACCGGTCTGGGGCCATCCTTCTTATAGTCCAGATTCCCCTTAACCCGCAAAACCTTCAACGGTTTAGCGGGAGGCCAGTGTCTTAAGACCGGCAGGGTAATGCTAACCGGCTTATCCGGCGGCAGTCCTTCTTCCTCCAGGTATTCCTGGAATTGTTTCATGTATTCCGCCCGCACCCCGAAAACACTCAGCGTTTCGGACAGAGTAATATGGTCAGGAGCAGTATTGGGGCATATCACCCGGCTACGTTTCAAGCTCATGTTGTAACCCTTGAGCCGGACTCCGCGGCCAAAGAGCTGGATTATTTCTGAACCTTCTTTGCGACCTACATTCAGCAAACCCATAGTGCTTACCCGCCACGAACTCCAGCCTTCACTGAATTTCCTGGCGCCAATAAGTATATTAATCCTGGAATCCCGGGAATTTATCTGCTGAAAAAGCGAAGTAGAAAAATCCCGTTCATCAGTATTAAGACCCACTTCATCACATAGCTTTAACAGCTCCTTATCCGCGCCTACATTAATAACCCCGAAGTAATCCGAATCTCCCAGGCGCAGGCCGATTTCGCCCTTAACTCCCTTCAAATTATCCAGGTGCAGGGTAGCCCCCGGTACGGCGCCATTACCCAGGAGACGTAGTATATCCCAATACAAATCTGCACCGGTCAGGGATAGGCCGGTAAGGTACGGAAAAGCATTGGAAAACAGATCCCGCCCCCGCCCATCCACCAGGCCGGTATTTCCGCTCATAAGCAGGTTAAGATTAAGGATTGATTCATTCTCATCCCGGGCAAACTGTTCCAAAAACTGCATTATACTGACCACATCGGCCACTTCCAGTTTGCCTTCCTTCGAAGTAGCTGTAACGCTTTTACCCACAAATACCCACAGGGGTTTCTCCAGTAGGAAAGGAGCAAAGTCAGTCTGTTTATCCTGATACAGCCTCAACTGCTGGTAAAATGCCAAGAGGCAGGAGGTGAGATATAGCTGGCGATGGTCATCATTGGCCTGGTTCTCCGACAGGTTAAGTATGCGATATTCCTTGCCATAGCCGTCTTTATAGAAATATTTATAGGAATAATCGAACAGAATACAGCGGGCATATTCCTGGATAAGGCCTTCCTTGCCGGCGGCCTTCATAGCCTGGCCAAAAGTAGCCGAGTATTCGAAAGAAAATCCGCTGGCACACAGCCGATCCCGTATACCCTTCCAGACCTCGCCGCTGGAACCCCGGTGCCCCTCATCGACCCGGAAGTATTCAGTGGTCTTGATATAATACTGGTCGGCATTGGCCCAGTGTAGTTCAGCCCATTACCATCTAATCCAGAGCAATTCCACAAATAAATTAACCGGTCAAAAGACTACGGATTAGCACTCTGAACACAACCCTCATCTTCCGTCTTTAAACACCTCTTCCATTGGAATACCTTCCAACCTTCCTTCTCTGTACGCTGCAAGTCTTTTTTCTGCTTCCTCTGCCCATAACTCATCAAGCTTCCGGTCAGGCTCATCTATACTCTTGATTAAACTTTCCACCAGTATGAATCTCTCTTCAATTTTGAGCTTTAATGCCTGTTTTAGAATTTCATCAGCACTCATGTTTTTCACCTCTTCTTCAAGGGAAAATAAGTATTTTTGCTTTCCGTAATTTTTAGTACCTTTTATCGCATTGTAGCATATCAAAACTTTTTTGTTGCAATTTTA
>NZ_JAQVZX010000165.1 GCF_028707975.1 Syntrophomonas sp. | reverse complement strand
CCCAGTATCGAGCCAATCAGGGCCAGGGGGATAGTCAGGAATATTACCAGTGGTTGGATGAAGGAATGGAACTGCAGCACTAAGATAAAATAAATCAGGAAAAGAGCCAGAAGTGCCGCCCGCGTCAAGATACCAAAATTATCTTTGATTTGTTTATATTCGCCATCATAAAGGAGACTAACTCCCGGTAACTCGGCAGAGGATAATTTGTCTTTTAGTTCTTTCTCTATTTCTACGGCACTATAGCCTGGTCTTATATCACTTCTTACTTTGATAGAGTTTTGGCCATCGTATTTATTGATACTGGACAACTGGGGTTTAACCTCGATGCCGGCGATTTCTTTCAGGGGAACGCTACGCTTGGAATAAGCGGATTTGATACTCAGGTTTTCCAGCTCTTGACGGGAATTTATATCCGAGCGTAAAAGGATATTATATTGCTCCCCTGCCTGGCGCAATACCGAAGCCCGCCCCCCCTCCAGGGCCAGGCTGGTCTGGCGTTGAATATCATAGTTGCTGATTCCCAGGCGGCTGGCTTTTTCAGCATCCGCCTCAACCAGCAATTGCTGTATTTCTCTTTCCCCATTATCTTCAACATTACGTGAACCTGGTATTTGTTTCACTTTACTCTTAATCAGCTCAGCAGCCTGGCGCAGGTTTTCCCGCTGTTCTCCACTTATTCTTAGCTGTACCGGGGCTACCGGAAAGGCTTTTTCCAATAATTTCACCTTAATATTACCGGCACTAATCCGGCTGTCCAGCTTCTCCTGAAGGTAACTGGCCATTTCCTCGTTGTTTTGAAAACGCTCTCCCTGCTGCGGTCGGATGCGCAGCATAACCTGGGCAAAGTCCGGAGCCTGTGGGGAAACAGGTAGTGTTATATAGAACTTGGGTACAGCACTGCCGACGGAACTGGTATAAGCCAGCACTTCTCCTTCCCGGGAAAGAATATCTTCCACCTGTAGCAGCAGTTCTTCGGTCCCGGCCCGGGTAGAGCCGGCCGGGGCATTAATATCAATGTACAGCAGGTCTTTGTCTGCCGAAGGGAAGAACTGCAGGCCCATAAAAGTAAGAGCATATACCGCCAGGCTAAAAATAAGCAGGGAAGAAATAATGGCGGTCCTTTTTCTAGCCATACTCTCTTGTAATAAATAAGCAAAAAATCTTCTTAGCCAATCATTTTTACGATGCTGGCTGGGAGTAAAAAACCGGTAGGCCATAGCCGGGGTAATAAGCATTGCTACTACATATGAAGCCAGCAGTGATATTAAGACAATCTGGGGAAGACTTTGGAGAAATTCCCCCGGTGCGCCGGGAAGAACAAAGATAGGAGAAAAGGCAATAATAATTACCAGGGTGGCGGTGAGAATAGGTATGGCTGCCTGCTTAAGTCCGTGCAGGCAGGCTTCCATCCGGTTAAGGCCTTTATCCAAGCCAACCTGGATGGCATCTACCATTACGATAGCATCATCTACCAGTATGCCCAAAACAATAATCAAGGCGGCAATCGATATTTCGTGTACCTTAATTCCCAACAGGTACATAGCCATAAAGCTGAGCATAATGGAGAGAGGAATAGCGGTAGAGGCCACCAGGGCATTTTTCCATCCCATTCCCAGCAGCACAACGATTATTACCAGGATTATGCCTTCCAGCAAATTGCGTAAGAAACGATAGAGGTTTTTATTTACTTCATCAGGCTGAAATAAGACCTGGTCCACCAGCAGGTCATGGGGTGCTTCACTTTTTAGCTTATCCAGCTCATCCCGGAGCTTTTTTCCTACCAGGAGAATGTTCTCTTCCGCCTCAAAATAGCCGGTTAACAGGAGAGCCGATTGGCCGTTGTGCCGGGCCAGGGGACGGTCGGGCTCTACTCCCCAGCGGATATTGGCAATGTCTTTTAATCTTTGGCTGCTCCCGTCTGGTGAAACCCCTATAATAGTGTTTTCAATATCGTCCGGGGAATTATACCAACCAGGAATCCTGACATTAGTCTTAATGCCTTCTTCTACAATGGCTCCGGGTGGAATGACTACATTTTGGGACTGCAGGATATTAAATATTTCCTCCAGGGACAGGCCGCTCGCGGCCAGGCGGGTATGGTCGATTTCTACCTCTATCCGTTTTTTTTCTTCCCCAAAGACTTCAAACCGGGATATACCCGCAACTTGCTCCAGCCTTTTTTTGAACTTCTCGGCCATAGCTGCTAATTCTTCTGGATTATAATGCTGCCCGGAGAGACTAACAATAATTCCCGTCGTTTCCGCCAAATCGGTATTAAGCTGAATGGGCAGGCATTCCGGGGGCAGATCTCTTTGCGTATCACTTAAAATCCGGCGCAATTCATTCCAGGATTCTTCCACCGGAGCATCATTTTGCAACTGCAGCAGAATTACAGAAATACTATTTCTACTATAAGATTCACTGAAATCATAGCCAGGCAGCTTGCGAATATTGCTCTCAATCACCCGAGTTACCAGTCTTTCTACTTCCTGTGGTGAGGCCCCGGGATAGATGTTGCTGATCATGGCTACCGGAGCAGTAACTTCCGGGCTCTCCTGTTTAGGCAGGAGGTAATAGCTGTAAAGGCCCAGAGCCAGGCTAATTATAATAAAAAGCAGAATAAAACGGCTGCTGGCAATTATTTTAGATAACATCCCTCGAATCATAATTCCCCCTCAATCCATAAGAAGGCTAGTTTCTATTAATATGGCCTTATTCCTTATTAGTGATGCGAGGGAAAATAATAAGCATCCCGGGTATACGGGTATTGAGTAGCAGAATCCACATGATGCAAGCTTTTAATATTTTGAACCTCTTTTTCCTTTGCCTGCTGACTAGTTAAAGTTAGTGCCAGTAACTTAAGAAAAAGGAGACTTGACTAGAATTCCACCATACTTTTGC
>NZ_JAQVZX010000164.1 GCF_028707975.1 Syntrophomonas sp. | reverse complement strand
GGTAAATGGGTTGAATTAATGCAGCACCTGCTAAATCACCGCTTTATTGCTATATTTCTTTTTAAGCATCGGAAAAAACTGCGGAGCAGATTCAACACACCGCTGCAACAAGGCGGGGGACCCTTTTTCTGGCTCCCGGACAACAACCGACTACTGCATTTGCGGGAAAAGATAGAATGATTCTGGCAAGCGATATCAAAACCTTCCTTCAGCAGAAAGAAATTGCTTCCTTCAATATAGATGGTTATACCGCTATTTATCTCAGCGAACTGGCAGCCTACGGAGAAGTAAAATGGGACCCGCTGCAACGGGTGGCCCGTTTTGACTCCAGTCAGCGTTCAGGAGATACAATACTGGCAGAAAGCAGCGAAGACGCCAATTTGATTGCCGAGGAGATTGACCGACGGGAAGGAATTATCGAGTTCCACGGGGAAAAACTATTATACCAAAACCAGCAGGTAGGCTATGCTCATAACGGAAAGGCGATGGTTTCCCTGGACTGGATGGCCGGGTGGTTGGGATACCAGGTCCAGTCCAAGCAGAATAGTTTTATGGTCGAAGGGCAGGTAGGCTTCACCAATGAAGCTGTGATTCATATTTTGCCAGCTAAAATCGACCAGGCTTCCGGGATAATTACCGAACTGCCGGAACAGACCTTGTCGCTGCAAGAACAGAAATTCTCCGGTCCGGTGGCTTTAAATGCCGGACCCGGACTCTACCGCATATATTTTCAAGTACAAAACAATGGACTGCATGGAGTAGTAGCAACCACCCGCTTTGGGGAATTCTATCTTGATTATCATTAAGCAAGAGCATAAGGGGAAGGTTCTTTTGTGCTCCAGGAATCTACACGAACCCTCAAGCTATCATTCCCAGAGATGGAAATAGCAGCAAAACTACTTGCTGGATTGGTGGCATGAAGTGAAGCGGGATAAGGGTTTGCAATGGTAAATGAGCAGGTTTTTTTGAGCGAGGAACAGGATAGGCCCCCGAAGAATTTTGTTTCCAAAGGAGTCTTTAGCTTTTTATTACGTAAATTGTCATTATCCAAGATAAAATGTTGGGGGTAGAAAAATGAAAAACAAGCTTCTAAAGGATGTAATCGTGCCCAAGAACAGCGGAATTATCGTATTATGCCTGATTATTATACTTGTGATAACATCCGCTGGAATTATAGGCTGCAATAAAACCGTACCCAGTCAAACAGCACAACCAGCATTAAACGAAACAGGAGACGAAATAAACACTGAACTGGCCGGTAAGACCACTAATAAAACAGAAAGAACGAAAGAAAAAAGGATCGATGCCTATAATGATTCCAAAGGCTACAAAGTAGTTATGAATAGCGGAGTTGGTTTTGATATTTATATTCCCCAAAAAGAACGCGAGAATAACCAGTCCTTTTTTGATAATCTGAATAAACAATCCAGGTTAAACGGCTATGATTTCTCCGCTTATCTTGATAAGCCGCTCCGCTATACAGCTATGGCAATTAACAGCGATGATAGCACAAAAGATATTACATTTTTATGCCATGATGAGCAAATCGTGGGTGTTTGGATCGATGCGTCCAACAAAGAGCACCTGGCAGTCAGGGGGAAATTATTGCAATATAATTTCGTATATGATGCTGAGGAACTGCTCCAATACAAATCCAATTATGCAGGCGATAACAGTAATGTAGTACATTTGATGTATTCATTGCCATATGTAAACGGTATAAAACCAGCAGGCTGTGAATTGCAAACAGACAGTGAGCCATACGGCCTCATCATAAATTGTCAAGGATATGGGACAAAGGAGAGAGCGAGCCTGCCATATTTCAAAAATGCCGCAGTAATCTTCAGTCTTATTGAAAATGTTGGTATCGTAACCTTCAATATAGAAAACAATGATGGCAAAAAAATAGCCTTTACCTATACCAGGGCGCAAATAGATAATTATTTCAAAAAAGACATACGGAAGTATAGCAAAAACAAGGCTGATTTTGCCGGATTTATAATGGAAGTGCAAGATGCCAGTGAAATAGGATTATAACGAGGTTAAATATATCCCCCGCTAAGCGGTCGGGTTCCTATTAAATCGAGTAGGGTAATGCTGAGGAATTCAAAGAAGCTTAATTCCTCTCATCTTCGCTCAGAGTTGTAATTATATTTTTAAGGTGGTCAGATTGCTGCAGATATTGAATGAGTTGTTTTTCACGTTCGGTCCGTAACCGGGCAGGTTACAGGTCATAACGTGAACAGGCGGCATCTATCCATTCTACCGGCATATTTTTTATACCCTTTTTAAGGCTGGCGTCAATCAATATATTTTTCTCTTCAATTTTTTCTCGCATACCTTCCAAGGTGTCGATCATGTTAAATTGAAACATCAGCTCGGCATCGGTTTCGGCAAAACGCCCAAATATTTGCTGCCGCATATCCGCCGGAATCTGGTTCCAGTCTATTTGTTCCAGCAAAAGTTCAGCCCGGTCAGGTTCGCCAATTTGCATGAACAGCAGAGCTAGATCCAATAATATAATGGAATCGCCGGTTTGCTGATACAATGATTTAACATCGGTAGACTGAATATGATATATTCCCGCGAGCCGGAGGGGAATATCATTGAGATTCAGAATTGGCAGAAATATTTCTAAGCTAGTCAAAGCCCGTGAGAAAGCTGAAAAAGCTGCATCAGTTACCAGAAAACGCAAGATACAGAGCATTGGAATATATTATTGATATTTAGTATAATTTAATTACGATTCCATTGCAAAAAGTCATTTTTCAAAATTAGAACCGCCATATCTAGTATAATGGTGAGGTTTTGAGCACATATGTAGCGGTGGGTATACCCGGAAACAGGGTTTTTGCAGTAGAACCAATTACTGATTAAAAGAACGGAGTTTCGCTCGTGAAAACCATAAA
>NZ_JAQVZX010000010.1 GCF_028707975.1 Syntrophomonas sp. | reverse complement strand
CCTGGTCAGGGCTTCCAATACCGGTCCTGAATTAATTGTTCGTTGTGAGGGCCGAAGTCCTGAAGCCCTGGAGCAGATAAAAGCCGAGCTATTTGGCTGCCTGCAATCCCTGGGCATGGAAGAA
This sequence comes from Syntrophomonas sp., assembly GCF_028707975.1. Taxonomy (GTDB): domain Bacteria; phylum Bacillota; class Syntrophomonadia; order Syntrophomonadales; family Syntrophomonadaceae; genus Syntrophomonas. Next base: position 46,380 of record NZ_JAQVZX010000010.1, on the reverse strand, counting down.
AAGGGAAACCCGGCCGGGTTTCCCTTTACCCCGGTTTACAATTATCCTGAGAGCGGATTTCAAGATCAGGTATAGTTAATTGTGTAATACGGGAAGATTTATTATAGTACCTTTGCTAAAGGAGTGTAGAACAATGATCCTACTCAATCTGGGAACCTATCCCCCCAAACAATGTGGTATCGCCACCTTTTCCATGGATTTACGCAACAGCCTGTTAATCAATGGTAATGAAGTTAAAGTTATGGCCGTATCGGATAATAGTTATCAATACCATTATACGGACGAAGTGCTTTTCAACCTGAAGCAAAACCAGAAACAGTCATATATACGAGCAGCTAATTTTTTAAACAAATCACCGGTGGAATTGATAATAATACAACATGAATACGGAATTTACGGAGGCAGGGAGGGCGAATATATAATGGAGTTGGTGCGACTCCTGCATAAACCCTTTGTCCTTATTACCCATACTGTTCTACCCCGGCCCTCTAAACGCCAGAAGCAGGTCTTAAATTACCTTTGTTCGCGGGCTTCAGCGATCGTTTGTATGACCAGGCGCTCGGAGCATCTCCTCTCCGACCTCTATGAAGCTCCACCCGAGCTTATCCAGGTAATACCGCATGGGGTACCAGAATTCAAAAAACAAGCGCAAGATAGCTTAAAAGAAAAACACGGCCTGCAGGGGCGGGATTTAATAAGCACCTTCGGGCTTATAGGACCGGGGAAGGGCCTGGAGCTTGGCATCCAGGCTATAGCTCAAATCGTAAAAGAACATCCCCAAACAACTTATTTAATCCTGGGCCAGACTCATCCCATGCTAAAAAAGCAGGAAGGTGAAAAATACCGGCATATGCTGGAAGATATGGTAGTTAAGCTGGGATTGGAGCATAATGTTGTTTTTGTCAATAAATTTTTGAGCGATGAAGAGCTGGGCGAATATCTCTATATGAGCGATATTTATCTTAGCCCCTATCCTAATAAAGACCAGGCCGTGAGCGGAACCATGGCTTTCGCTATAGGCTGTGGCCGGGCTATAGTATCAACCTCTTATGCCTATGCTTGTGAATTCTTAAGCGGTGGAAGAGGTCTTTTAGCCGCCGAAGCAGACCCCGAAGAACTGGCTGAGCTGATGAAAAAGATTCTCACGAATCCAGATCTTAAACAAAGCCTGCAGGATAATGCTTTAAAACTAGGTAAGAGCTGGAGTTGGCCCAGTGTTGGCCAAGAATACACTCGTCTGTTCGAAAAGTTATTAGCCGAGACTCCATTAACAAAGGAGCCCAGGATAAGTTATGCCAGACTATAGACATATGCAAGAAATGAGCCGGGAAAACGGCATTTTGCAGTTTTCTCATCTGGATAAAGCTGATTCTGCCAGTGGTTTTACCCTGGATGATAATGCCCGAGCCTTGATACTTGCCATGGAGATGCCGGGAGGTCGCGAATATGCCGTTTGCTATACTTCTTTTCTCGACCAATCCCAGCAGAAAGATGGAAGCTGGTCCAATTTTATGCTAGATGGACATTACTCTTCCCTTTTTAATTCCGATGACAGTGTGGGGCGGGCTCTGCTGGCCTGCAGCCTGGGGAGTTCCAGTCCCTGGCCGGAAATAAGTGAGAAATGCCAGGAAATGCTCTTAAGAAACCTGCCCCGGGCCTTTTCTTTTCAATCGCCCCGGGCCATTGCCTATACTTTAATTGGCCTGTGCAAGTGCCAATGGGCCGGATTGGGGGCCAGGCAACAGGATTCCATAAAAAAGCTGGGAGAGTTCTTAATCAATCTATATCAAGGGCAACATTCCCGAAAATGGCTGTGGTTTGAAGATTACCTCACTTACTGCAATGGTATTCTTCCCCAGGCCATGTTCGCACTGTACCAGCAAACTGCTGATAAAAAAGCCCTGAAAATAGGCTATGACTCCCTTAATTTTTTGAATAGCATCCTTTTTCGCCAGGGTTATCTCAATATTATAGGTAATGATGGCTGGTATTTCTGCGATCAAGAAACAGCTCTTTTTGACCAGCAACCAGTAGACGCCGCATCTACTGCTTTTGCCTGTATGGAAGCCTATGAAAGCATAGGTGAAATTGAGTTTTTAGAGCTGGCCATCCTGGCGCATAAATGGTACCGAGGTCATAATATTCATGGCTTATCTCTCTATAATGCAGAAACGGGCGGCTGTTATGATGCTCTTACTCCGGAAGGGGTTAATTTGAACCAGGGAGCGGAAGCGGTTTTATCTTTATTGTTAAGTGATAAACTTATGAAGAATTTTATCGGGGAGAAAGTTGATATTGACCAGTCTTCATAGGAAAAGTAGGATATCTAAGAAGATAAATCAAAATTGACTCTACTGCAAAAACCCCTCTTGTTGCATAAGGGTTGCATAAATATACAAAGCGCTGGCGAAGCCTGATTCGGAACGACACGGGGGTCGTTCCCTACACACCCTTCGGTCGCTTTTAATGTAGCTGAGCGGTATATTTATGCATGCTAATGCATATTTATAACTTTTTGCAGTGACATCAAAATTGAAATTTCAATATTCCCTCCAGCATATCCACTTCAAAACATACCTCAAAGGTAGTACCCAGGCTGCTGCTGTCTACCCTGATGCTGGCATTGTGCCGACGGGCAATGCTATAGCATATAGCCAGGCCCAGTCCCGTACCATCATCCTTGGTAGTAAAAAAAGGTGTGCCCAACTTTTCCCAATGACTTTTTTCTATTCCTTTGCCCTGATCCTTTATCGATAATATCACTTCATCTGCTTCCAGCCGGGTACTAATCTCCAAAGTCTGCCCAGTTTCCATGGCCTCCAGTCCATTGCGAACCAGGTTAATAATAAGCTGGCGCATCTCTTTATCATCCAATAATAAATTAGGGATTTCCCCTAATTCCAATAGAATATACTTGTCAGATATCATGGCATCAGCCAGAAGTAAAGGGTACAATTGCGTTATGATATCATTCAGGTTCAGGTTATGAAGGTTTACCATTTTATTCTTGGCCAGGGACAAAAATTCAGAAATAATTGAATTGGCCCGATCCAGTTCTTCCAACATAGTATCAAAATATGCCTGGTATTTGGATAATTCTGTATCCTGAGACATTAGCTGCAGGAAACCCTTTATTGTTGTCATGGGATTTCTTACTTCATGACCAATCCCGGCGGCCATTTCCCCCACTGTCTGTAGTTGGGCGAGTCTGAGCATCTCTTTCTCTATCCTGCGCTGCTCCGTGATATCTTCGGCCAGGATCTGCACCCCCTTTACAGATCCGTCCTTTATAATAGAGGAACCCTTTACCCGCACGAGCAATTCCCGTCCATCCCGGCACAAGACCCGGTGTTCATAGGTTTTTACCTCCCCCCAATGTTCGCGTTCTAGTACGCGAGCTTTAACCAATTCCAGGTCTTCTGCAGGGACAAAATCAAAAATTGACTTGCCTATCATCTCTTCCCGGCTGTAACCTAAACTCTCTATCGTCTTGCGGTTAACAAAACGCAGGCGAAAATCAGGCCCGTAGATATAGAAAAGCTCATTGAGATTATTGATAAGCTCCTGCTGCTCCTCAAGCTGGCATTGCAATTTATCCCGGGCCTCTCTGAGTTCGCTCACATCCCGGCTGAAAAACAACACTTCCAGCTTGCCCGCGGGGTTTCTTATAAGCTTTCCCTGGGCTTCAATCCATATATAGGAACCATCCTTCCTTTGATGCCGGCATTCACAGCTTCCCTCACCATTTTCCAGGACTTCCTGGAATGCAGAGCAAGCCCGGGCATGGTCCTCGGGATGAATCCAATAGAATAAATCCCGCCCCAATATATCTTCTGCAGTTAAACCCAGCATTTTATAAACTGTGGAATTCCAATATATATATTGCATGCTATCAGGACAAAATATGGAAATCATCAGGAAGGAGCTATCGGCAATAATGCGGTATCTCTCTTCCGAATACCTTAGGTCCTCCTCAGCCTGTTTTCTGTCGCTGATGTCGCGGGATATACAAAGCCATTCGGCCTGGCCGTCCCGGTAAATCACTTTGCCATTGTTATCCAACCAGATATAATTTCCGTCTTTTTTACGATAGCGGAATTCCCCGCTGTTTTCTCCGGTTTTTTCTCCTTCCTTTACTGCCTTAAAGATTCTCTCGCGGTCTTCCGGGTGAACCCGATCAAAAAGGTTAACATAGCGATACTCTTTGCTGGAATAACCCAGCATTTTTTCCAGGGTAGGATTTATGTATTTAGGACGGTAGCTGTCACAATCAACTACGGTTATTCCATCAGCAGCAGAATCCACTATATAGCGATATCTTTCTTCCGATGATTTAAGTGCCTCCTCCGCCTTTTTCCGGTCGCTGATGTCCCGGGTAACCAGTAGTATTTCTTCTTCTCCATGCTGATTCCAAATTATTCTACCTATCGCTTCCAGCCAGATATAGGATCCGTCTTTTTTTGCTGAGCGGTATTGCGCCCGACCATAGCCTGCATTTAATCCTTCTTCCAGCTTTTTGCTAACCCGGATCCGGTCATACGGGTGCATATGTTCAAAGCAGTTTTTCCCTATCAGTTCTTCTGGCGAATAACCCAGCATCCTTTGATGAGAAGGACTAAGATATCGATAGCAATGCGTCCTGGAGTCAATTAAGGTAATAAGGTCGAAGGCATTGTCCGCAATCAGACGATAACGCTCCTCCGACTTTCTTAATTTTATTTCAGCCTGTTCCTGCTCGCTGATATCATCCACAAATATATAGTAATACCGGCCATCACTGCTGCGTTTAACCACATATTTTAGCATTAAATCTTCACCATTTTTACCAGCAATCTTTAGCTTGTTTTTCTTTTTTCCTGGTCTAGAATTCTCATATTCAGCAATAATTGCAGATATAATTGCTTTAAGATCTTTGCGCTCATTTAACAACCTTAGTTCCTGCCGGCTATATCCCAAAGTGTTAAAGAGAGCCTGGTTTACCGCCTTAAAGGAAGTATCCTTGTTGACGGCCAAAAAGGCCTGGCTGGAATGTTTGAAAGCCCCCAGCATTAAGCGCAAGCTGTCACCTGGGGTCTCCCGGGACTCATCATCCGGATAAAAAAAGATTTCACTATTTGTATTGGCTTTCGTACTCTTTTCAGTACTTTCCGTTTTACCCGCCATTATTTCCCTCCATGGACTACAATCAAATTTAATTAGTACCATGCCATATTCTGCTTTTATTTTCTTTTTCCTGCTTATTTCTCTTTTTTTACATTACTCCACTGCCCGGCAATTTGCATTGATATCAACTATGAAACAGCCATACTTAGAGACCGAATACAAGCCATAGGTGATGTCACTGCAAAAAGTTATAAATATGCATTAGCGTGCATATTTATACCGCTCAGCTACATTAAGAGCGACCGAAGGGTGTGTAGGGAACGACCCCCGTGTCGTTCCGAATCAGGCTTCGCCAGCGCTTTGTATATTTATGCAACCCTTATGCAACAAGAGGGGTTTTTGCAATAGAGTCATAGGTAATAAGTGAAATAAGAAAGACTATAACAAAAGAAAAAGCTGGATCTCATTGAACCAGCTTTAAGCATATTTGACTTACTGCAAAAACTCTAAGCCTGAACCTCGATGCGGAAGGCCTCGGGTATCAGGTCGGCCAGGGTAGCCCGAGCCATTCCTATGTTGGTATCAGCCGCCCCATAATAGACCAGTATTTCATCATTGTCCTCCAGTATTTCCTTATCTGAAGCGGCTACTGCGCCACAGGTGAAAACTACATTGGGCACCCAGGCTCCTGAAAGTCCGATTTCATAGTCTTCTTCTGGTTCCAGAACGGGATTGGGTGAACGGTAAATTACCTTGGCCGGATCATTTAGATCAACCAGAATTACTCCCAAGCGGTAAACATAATTATAGTCCACCCCGTGGTAAATCAGAAGCCAACCATATTTGGTCTTCAAAGGCTGCGCCCCGGCTCCGATTTTTAGCGAATCCCACATTCGTCCCGGGCGGGGGCCAATGATAATAGCATGGTTTTCTTTCAGGGGAAAACTTATTTCTTTCATATACGTAGCCCATATACTGGGTTCGATGCGGTGGTAAATCACATATTTACCGTTGATTTTTTCCGGGAAAAGTATAGCATCTTTATCCCAGATGTTCTTAAAGGCCAGGCCTTCCCGCTTCCAGTTCTCATATTTCCCGGCCAGAAAATCCTCTACCTTTATGGAAGCGGCGGCTATTTGCGCAATATTCCCATCATAGGCGGTGTAGAGCATGATAATTTTATCTTCAATTATAATTAAGCGTGGGTCTTCACAGCCCCTCTTCTCCTCTGCGGTGGACGGAGAAAAAATAGGGCGGGGCAATCGCTCCAGAACCTTATAGCCATCCGAGATGGCAAGGCCGACATGAGAGATATCATCGCTGCCCACAGCCCGATAAAACAAATAGACCTTGTCCTTGATCCGTAAAGCTCCCGGATTCAATACATATTTAGATTCCCAATCATTATCCTCAATAGGTTCGAGAATAGGATTACCTTCATAGCGCTTCAAGTACTTGCTGGGCTCATTGGTGGTTTCCTGTACCACCACCGCTACATCGCGGGGTCGGGCGGGCAAGAGGGTATCCAAGAGGTTCTGGCTGCCCTTGTTCGCCTGGATAAGGCGAAAGATGATCTGCGCTATTTCTTGCGCTTCGTAGCCCAGTTCCTGATAAAGCAATTCCAGTAAATCATGATTGAACCAGCGGTTTTCCACGCTGGTAGTCATGGGGGTGGGAATCCTTATTCCGCCCTTGAAGCTATAACTGGCCCAGCTCCAGGCGGTGCAAGTAAGGAAAGTTTCATCTTCCAGAACCTGACTGAGTCCATAACCATCAGCCATCAGAGTAAATATCCGGGATTTTTCTTCATTTCCCTGTTCTGAAAGCCTTCTAGCCAGGTATCTCAGTTTTTCTACCAATTTGCGGTGGTGCTGGTTTTCAAAAATATTGAAGGCCGACAACTCATCGCCTTTTTGCAGTTTTAACAAAGAATTACCCACCTTGAGCCCCAGGTTTTTTCGTTCCCGTACAATCACTTGAAATAGCTGAGAAAAGTTCTCCGCTACCGCCAATCGCCGAATAATACTGGTAAAATACCTTAAGCGCGGGTATTTTCCTCCTTTCCCCTCTTCCAGATACTTGATGGTAATTCGACCGGTGACCCGGTTTAAATAGGATAAGCGTATCTGAGCCAATTCCCCCGGATGCAGCTCTTCTTTCAAAATGATAGGCTTCAAGTCCACCCATTGAAAGCTTTCCGGTTTAAGATTATCCAGCAGCCATAATAGGGTCCGATCAGAGTATAAGCGGCCCTCCACCAGGTTGGCATAGGTAAGAGCATCACGCGCTTCCATTTTCTTGATCAAGTCGGCCGGTTTGTAACAAGCCAAAGGAATCATAATATTAACCGGAGGGAAACGGACCAGCATTTCTCGTAAGAGGTCTTCCCCCACCGTAAACATGGAATGCTGAGGAAAAACCGCAAAAAGAGCCTCAACAAATTCTTCCAGTCCTTCCTCGTTATACAGGTCACCGGGGAAGAGCTCCTCCAGGCTCTGTTCCAGTCGCTCCATAAAATCCTCTATAGCTGCCACGATGATTTTGGGAGGAGCATTTACATCCACTGCTAATCCCTGCTCCAGGAAAGTATTAAAGGAATTCTCATAGCGTTTTCTTAATTCCCGGAATATACAATCCGTGTTAATCAAGCAGTGATCTTTTCCTAAGATTTTTTTAGGAACTACTATGGGTTTACCCGGAACATATTCCATGTATCCCAGCGGAACTATGGCTGGTTTGACCTGTTCCCGCCGGTGCAGCCATTGCCGGCTTAATTCGGGTTTTAACAACCAGAAACGGTTAGACAGGCATTGTCGTATATTATCCATCTTGCCTACCAATATGGCATCCTTTTCGCGAGTAGTGAGAAAGCCCAGCTGCTCGCTGAAGCTGCGCATTTCCAGGACATAGCTGGCTACTCGCCCATTATATAATGTAGTCAGAGCCGCCAGTATCTCCCGGCGATTTGCTCCCTCATCGAAGGAATAGGCCAGGAGAAAGCAAAAAAGCGTTGAGACCCATAGTTCATCGGAAAGGTGAAATTCTTCCGGGGGCAGTCGCAACTGCTTTTCGATCTCCTTCTCATGATCACAGCTTTGCAAAAGGCTGTGGTATTTCTGGTAACCTTTCTGAAAACTCTGCCAGAGGTCGGGAAAAGAATAGCTCTCGAAATCGGGCTGCTTGACTTCACTACGGGCCAAAATATCAGCCACCCTGATTACCAGACGATCCTGCAACCAGATGGCGCTGTCCCGCTTCAGCGCCTCAAATATGGTACCCAGGTTATCATAAAAAATCCTGTTTCTAGTTTCCAGACGGTGCGGTTTTATGACTCCCCCCATATTTACTTCGCAAATACTCTTGCCCCAGCAAAGAGCGCGGGTCAAGAGCCAAAAATCCACCCCATAGCCCCGGATATTATCGCCCCAGAAACGAGCTTCATGCGCCAGTTCCTCACAGAAGTCGTGCGAAATAGCATAGGTTCCTCCCAGGGGATCGCCCACCCGGCTGCCATAAAAAGCTTCCAGTACCGGTGCTGCCAGCATATGAGCGATACTGTCTATACCCAGATGACGGCGCAGGCTCCCCAAAACCAGGTCATAGTGCCCCTGTATGGGGGTTAAAAGGCTTTCCAACCAGGCTCCATCAATTCCAGGCCCCCTTTCGGTAGCCATATTAGCACTGAAAAGCAGCAGGTCCGCATCCAGGCGCGCACTTATTTCTATGATGGCTCTGATGCTCATACCCCGGCCGCTTATTTCCCGGGGTAAAAGGAACTCAATGTGCGGGTGTTTCAATTCCAGTTTTTTTATAGAATCGATAACCGCCTGGCCCGAGTTATCACCTATACAAACTATCAATTGCCGGCGTCCGATCCAGGACTGTAAAACCTGGTCCACCGATTGCAGTATTAAAGGTAGTGCCTCCACTTCATTGTGGAAAGGGATGCCAATAAGCAGGTCATAGTTGGCAAACTGCTCAAGTTCAGGCGCTATTTCCCTTAAAACTTCATCAAAGAGGCTTTCGGTATTTAAATTGCTCAATTCCTGGCCCCTCCTCGTCATTATGTGGCAAAAAAGCTAAAACCCTTTTGTTACCCGGTTACTATAATAATATGTTCATTTCGGCATCTTAATATTTATTTGCCGCTGATTAATTGCCAGCTGTAAAAGCACCTTTTATTAAAAATTGATTAACCAACACGGCCCAGGGGGTCACAACCACCGATAAAAAGTGGGTAAGTATGCGCTTGTATAATAAGATGTAGTTGGGATACCCTTCTAATCCCCGGCGTCTGGTGACCATACCGTCCTCCGATTTTCGCCTTCTGTCTTCCGTCTCCCGACGCCTGACGACCAACGACCAATAACCCCTCACCTCTCACCTCTCACCCCTCGCCCCTCACTTTCCTTACTAAGCAAAAAAAGCGCCAGGGCTCGTTCCCTGACGCCTGTTGTTGGGGCTCAGATGCTTAAATGTTCAACACTGCTTCCATTTCCGCCACCAGCCGGGCAAAAATATCCAAGGCTTTTTCTACCGGTTCAGGGGTAGTAAGATCAACCCCGGCTTTTTTAAGCAGATTAAGCGGGTAATCAGAGCTGCCCGACTTGAGAAATTCCAGGTAGCGGTCAACGGCCGGCTGACCTTCCTGCAGTATCTGTTCCTTCAAAGCTACCGCAGCGGAAAAACCGGTAGCATATTTATAAACATAGAAAGCAGAATAGAAATGAGGTATACGAGCCCATTCCATATCTATTTCTTCATCCAATACCGTATCCGGGCCATAGTACAAACGGTTTAAATCACGGTAGCTCTGGCCAAGACCTTCTGCCGTCAAGGTCTGGCCCTGTTCCACCTGCTCATGAATCTTCTTCTCAAATTCGGCAAACATGGTCTGGCGGTACACAGTGCCCCGGAACTGTTCCAGGTAGTGATTGATAAGATAGGCCTTTTCCCGGGGTTCGCGGCTTTGGGTTAAGAGGTAATCGATGAGTAGTAACTCATTTACTGTAGACGCCACTTCTGCCACGAAAATACTATACTGGCTGTAAACATAGGGCTGGTTTTCATTGGAATAATAGCTGTGCAGGGCATGACCCATCTCATGAGCCAGAGTAAAGACATCATCCAGTTTATCATCATAGTTCATAAGAACATAAGGATGGGAGTCGTAACAACCCCAGGAATAAGCCCCGCTGGTCTTTCCCTCGTTCTCATAAACATCAATCCAGCCGCTATTCAGCCCGCCATGCAAAATTGCCCGATATTCATCCCCCAAGGGCTGCAGGGCCTTTAACACCATTTCCCGGCTGTTCTCATAGCTTACCTTGCTTTTAAATTCCTTAACCAACGGAGCATAGATATCGTACATATGCAGTTCATCCAGGCCCAGAGCCTTTTTCCGCAAACGCAGGTAACGATACATGGGTTCCATGTTATTATGCACTGTTTCCACCAAACGCTCATAAACTTCACGAGAAATATTGTCTTGATCCAACGAAGCTTCCAGGACCGAGGGATACTTGCGCACCCGGGCGTAGAAAATATCATTTTTAACATTGGAAGCAAGGCTCATAGCCAGGGTATTTTTCACTTTACCATAAGAGCCATATAAAGCCGTAAAGGCTTCTTTTCTCACCCGGCGCTCATTACTCTCCATAAAGCTGCCATAGCGTCCTTTGGTAAGCTCCACCGCTTTGCCTTCTTCATCTTGAATTACCGGGAACTTGATATCGGCATTATTGAGCATTCCAAAGATGTTTTTGGCCGCCAAGGACAAATCCGCACTCATAGCCAATATGCGCTCTTCCGCCGGGGAGAGTATATGTTCTTTTTGCCGCATCAGTTCATCCAGCCAACGCGAATACAATTGCAGATCTTGATTTTCGTCCAAAAAAACACTTATTTTCTCCGGGGCCAGGCTGATTATCTCCGGAACAATATAGGAGCTGGCACTGCCCAGTTCTATACTTAGTCGCTGCACCCGGTCAAAGAGGGCCTGATAATGGGAATTGCCGTTATCCTCATCCCGCCTCATACGGGCATAAACATAGAGCTTTTCCGCCTTGCGTTCCAAGTCATGGGAAAAATTCAATACTTGCACGAGTTGGGCGGAAGAACTACCCAGTACTCCCTTATACTTCTCCAGCGCCGGTATCTGTTCTTCCAGCTCTTTATATTCCTCTTCCCATCTATTTTCGTCCGCATAAATATCTTCCAGCTTCCATTGGTATTCCGGGCTGATTTCTTCCCGTTTCTTGCTCTCGCCTTCCATTCTATTCCCCCTTTTCTTCCTGGCTTCGTATTATTCTTATTTTTCAAGCCTTTTAGCATTATACCCCATTTACCAGCTTATTTTGCAGTAGTATTCGATATAGGGTCGGGAAGACCCCTTCCTGAACGGGAGCGAAGGGAGTGATAGTTCACGAGCAAATAATCACTTTCTAAATTCGCCATACTACACATATAGTTGTTGAAACAAGATTTGGAAGGTGATATGATTTGAACAATAAGAATAACTGTGATGTTATTGATGGTTCTCCAGAGGAGGGCAATAAAATGTCAGTAATTGCAAAAACAGAAGAGGTATATAAGGACTTTCCTTGTCATCAAAAAAATTAAACGATATAACAGTTAAACCCAAAGTTAAATACGGAAAGTATTATTAGATAAAGAAAATAAAGACCATCGCTATATTGTTGAAGAGGAATGTTTATCCCTAATGCTTCTTGATATCGGCCCCCCCTCCAGGAGGGGTTTTACTTTTTTCTGAGACCCATATATGGTATAACGCTTGTTTTGTTAGGACTCTAGCCGCTTAAAGAAGCCGGAAAGATATTTCACTTCGTGTAGGCTGGTGGAAGCTACAGCAAGGGATTGGACTGGATGCTATCCGGCTGTTTCTGTCCCTCATCCGGCAGTACCGGAGCCGGTGTCGTCCCGCTTCCTCCACTATTATCCGGTGAATTCGCTCCCTCGACCGGCCCTGGCGCAAGCGGGGAATGCTCGGCTTCTTCCCCGCTGATATTTTCCTTTTCACCTGGAATAACCGGCTCTAAATAACCTTCAGGAGAAGAAAATTCTTCTGTTTCCGCAGCCTGTTCCTCCAGCAGCCCTGGTTCAAGCTCGCTGGCTTCAACCGACTCCTCGGAGCTTGGGGATGAGGCCGAAATCGGTTTCTGTTTAACCCAACTGGGCTTGGCTTGAGCCACCTCAAAGGTCTTGCCGGCAAAAAGGGCTGCCACTATACCATTGGCTATCTTTTCATCAGCCTGCCAGTAGCTGGCGCCGCTGGCCGGGTCGGTATAAGAATAGCCGGGCAAGGTCTGGGTGATCATATCCTCGGCCTTAAAATCCCGAGCGGTCTTCGCCAGGTAAATCATGTCATCCGCTGGTATATTGGTTTTAACATTTTTTGCTATCTCCGGCAGCAGACGGGGAAGTTTAAGGATGGTACTACCTTGTAGTACTTCATTCGCCAGAGCCTTGACAAAGGTCTGCTGCAAACCCGTACGGCCAATATCTGCGGTGGGCACATCCCGGAAGCGAACAAAGCTCAGGGCTTGCTGTCCGTCCAGGTGCTGCTGTCCCCGGGAAATATTTATCTGCAGCTTGGGGTCGGGATCCCAGTGGTCCATATCATGCTCCACATTGATGTCTACCCCTCCCAGGATATCAATAATCTTGGCAAAGCCATTAAAATTGCTTACCACATAGTAATTAACCGGGGTACCCAGCAATTCGCTTACTGCTTTACAGGCCGCCTCGGGCCCCTTGATATAATTCACACTATTTATCCTATCATGGCGGTTACGGGAAACCTCTATCCTGGTATCCCGGGGAATCCAAACCAGGGCCACTTTCTTATTCTTGCCGTCTATACTGGCCAGAATCATGGTATCACTGCGAGAATTTGCCTCATTGGAACGAGCATCAATACCCATAAGGAGAATATTTACCTGCTTGCCGCCGCTGACTCTAGTCTGCACTGATTGGTCGGTAAACTGCTCACCAATAAATTTTCCCAGCCCAAAAGTAGCCAAAAATATTAGACCAAATAAGACTATCTTCTTCCTGAAAATCTGTTTTATTCGCACCAAGGACTGCCTCACTTCTTTTAATATTTATTCAGCAAAATTTTCCCCACTCATTTTAACGCCGCCACTTTATCACTCATTTTAGCGCCGCCACTTTATATTGTCTATGCTTTTATGGCCCGGCTTCTTTCACATGATTTATCAGCCATGGAAAAACTTCACGAAAAACAGACTCTTAGAAATGAAATGGGGAGAAGCACTCAGCTATTGCAAGATAAGGTTTATCGCATGGCTTCCAACTGGGCTCTGATTTGGCCAAGCAAGTCCTCTATCCCCTGGCCAGTGCGGGCAGATACATAGTTGGGAGTAGCCTGCTTGGGATTTATTCCTTCCAAGAGGTCAACTTTATTGAAAACCGGCATAATTCTTTCTTTTTCGGCTCCCAATTCTTCCAGCACCCCTTCCACCACCTTGATCTTATCCAAGTAAGAAGGGTCGGCCAGATCGATTACATGTAAAAGCAAATCAGCTTCCACCGCTTCCTCCAGGGTAGAGCGAAAGGCGGCTACCAGGTGGTGAGGCAGGTTTTGAATAAAACCAACCGTGTCCGTAATGAGAACCTCATAGTGGGAATCCAAATTAATTTTCCGGGTAGTAGTATCCAGGGTTTGAAAAAGGCGGCTGTCAGCTTCAACCTGGGACTGCCCACTACTGTGGGCCACCCGGCACAGGGCATTAAACAACGAGGACTTACCTGCATTGGTATAGCCCACCAAAGATATAACCGGATATCCGGCCCGGCGCCGCTTTTTTTTGTGTAATTCCCGGGTCTTTTCCAGCTTTTCCATCTGCCGTTTTATTTCCCGAATACGACCTCTAATATGACGCCGATCCAATTCCAGTTTCTGCTCCCCAGCACCCCTGGTTCCTATTCCTGCCCCCAAGCGGCTCATTTCTTTTCCTATACCTGTAAGCCGTGGCAAACGGTATTCCAGAGTGGCCAGTTCCACCTGTAAAAGACCCTCCCGGCTTCTGGCCCGCTGCCCAAATATATCCAGAATCAAAAGAGTCCGATCAACTATTTTGCTCTGGAGTTTTTCCTCCAGATTTCTGAGCTGGGTGGGAGACAACTCACTACCGAACACCAAGAGATCAGGCTCCACTTCAGATACCAAGTGCTCCAGTTCCTGTAGTTTACCTTTACCGATATAAGTAGAAGCATGAGGCTTGTCCCGGGCCTGAGTCAAGGTAGTCACCACTTTCGCCCCAGCAGCCTCAGACAGCCCGGCCAGTTCCTGCATAGAGGAATTAAAATCCGAATCCCTTGTAGCCTCGGTTTTTACAGCTACCAATATCGCCTTCTCCCAAGCAGTTTTTTTATACAATGATTCAGCTCCTTATTCGTTTTCTTGATCCAAATGCGCTTAGTATGAAAATAGATTTTTTAGACGCTGAAGTACGCTGATTTTTATGATTCACGTTGATAACTATAACAAAAGAAAAATCATATTAAATCTGCGTTGATCTGCGTCAAAAACAGCCCCCTATGTAAGGCCAGTATATTTTAATGGGTGGTTGTGGCCCCTGAGCATGGGAGGGAGATACCCTTAATAGTTTTAGGCATTTAGCTTGGCCTGCAAGCGCTTGTAGGCAGTTTTTTCGATACTGCGTTTCATAATGGTATTCTTTAACTCAGGAAGCACCTCAACTATCTTATCCAAATCTTTAAAAGGTACCCCCAGCAAAACCTCATCTTCCCTCTGGTCGGTAGAGCCGCGCCCCCCAAAACAGCTGAGGCTCAAGTTGATATTTCCCTCTAAAAAGGGTATAACCGTGGCATCTACGCAAACTCCCTGTGAAACAGCGGTGCTGAAAGAGTAGCGTCCTCCTTTATGATAGTTGTCGGCTATCAGTACCCACATTAACATCGCGGGCTTACCCTGTAAGATAACCACCTGGGGCTCAAAATCCGCCTCATCCAGTGCTGCCAGCAATATCCCGGGATAAGCTCCCAGGGGAATTCGGGGGGTAAGTGCGGAGACCTGGGCCGCCATTTCGGGGGAGGCGAATAGATTCAGTCGGCTATGCATTTCCCCACTTCTTATTTTTTCCGGCAGAGGCCTTAAGCCCAGAGCAGCAGCACCATTGGCACAAGCCAGGTTATCGGCAGTAGCCATGAGTTTGTCACCACTCTGGGCCAGCATCACAAACTGGCAAAAACTAAGATCCCAATCGGAGCGGTAATCCGGTGGAACTTCCTCCTCATCGGAGAGAAAACGGATCGCCACCGGTCGCCGATACAATTCCAAAAAATACTTCAGCGCCTGGGCATAATCATAGTAATCCATTATCAAGCACCCCTTTCCCTTCCCCATCACTAATATTCGGCAACTTTGTCAGCAGTTTTTTAATTTACCCAAACCATATCTTTTTAATTAGCTTAATCTTTTTAAAACCACTAAATAGCGTAAATACCATTATTATAGCACAGCTTTTCCTCCCCTCCGTATCAGGAATATCTGCTTTACTTTTCTTTTTAGGAAGGAATAACCATGTTTTTAGCCAATAAATATATATGTGACTCCACTGCAAAAAACCTTTTTTGTTGCATAAGGGTTGCATGAATATACAAAACGAGCGTTGGCGAAAGTGAAAGCGGGCGGTCGAAGACCGCCCTTACAATGCCTTGCAGTCGCTATTAGGGTTGTTGCGCCTGATTCGGAACGACACGGGGGTCGTTCCCTACATGCCCTGCGATCGCTATTAAGGTTGCACCCTGCGGGCACTTCTGGTGCTCCCTTCGGTCGCTATTAAGGTTGCTGAGCGGTATATTTATGCACACTAATGCATATTTATTACTTTTTGCAGTGACATCATATGTAGATTTTCTGATTGTGGAGCTATTGCTAAAGAGTAAATTTTCAAAGGAGGTTCATTATGCAAAAAAAATTCTGGGCAGTCCTGTTATTCCTATCCCTTGTTCTTAACAGCTTTGTGTTTTCCGGGCCGCCCCTTTCCGCCGCTCCAAGCTTCCCGGATACCAGCACTCACTGGGCCAAAGATTATATCCAACAGTTATCCAGCTTGAATTATCTTTCCGGCTATCCTGATGGAACATTTAAACCCGACCGGGATATGAGCAAAGCTGAATTTATCACCGTATTAACCCTCTGCCTGGAGGCAGAAGCCGGTGACAAGAGCACTGTGAACTACAGTGATGCCAAAAAACACTGGGCTCTGGCGCGCATAAACGAGGCTGTCAAGCGAGGAATACTAATCCCCGCCGAGAATCCTGACGGTTTGCGCCCGGATGAAAGCATCAAACGCAGCCAGGCAGCAGCCATGCTGGTCAGGGCTCTGGGTAAACCGGCAGATAACGGCACTCTGCCCTTTAATGACCGGGCTACAGTGGAAAAAAGCGATTACCGCGGTTATATAAAAACCGCTTATGACCTGGGGCTAATATCGGGTTTCCCCAACGGCAACTTTGAGCCATTTCGCAATATGACCCGGGCCCAGGTCTGTACTGTAATGTCCAAATTTTTAGCTGCGCGGGGCATTTCCACTCCAGTCACTCCCCCGTCCAGTTCCGTCACCGGCAATATAAACACCCTGGCATTGGGAGAAAGATTGTTTAACCTGCAAACAACTCCCATTTATATCAAGATCAATTTTACCGACCTCAAAATCTCCTCTATTGTTGCCGCTGGATCTTCCGTTTTAATCAATGGAAATCAGAAGCTGCAACTGGAGTCCTTAAGCGATAATCCCGACCTTATTATCGACAACAACCGTTATGCTATTAGACGGTATTCGCTTAGCGGCAACAAACTGGTAGCCTACCCCGGCTGCCGCAAATTCAACCGGATCAGCCCCGGGACTTATACCTATAACTCAGATTATATCAAGCTCTATATTAATTCGGCGAACAGTGAACGCTATCTTTCTGACCTGGAGATAGTTGATGAGTATACGGTAAAACTGGGGGAGAAAAGCTATAATTTGAGCCAGGACAAGATTACCATCCAATTGGATAAGGAATTTTACGATATCAAGCGCGCAATCCTGGGGGACAGCGACACTTCACCCCAGCTCAGTAAAACCGATCCGGTGGTTTTTGAGGGTCTTTCCATGAGTGATATTCTGGCTATCTTTACCGGTACATCCACTGTAAACCTACAATCCAGCAGCCGCGTGGACTTCATTGTTAACGGGAAACGCTATACCATGTCGCAGGTGAAGGTGGATGCCAAAGGGAATTTTACGGTCGATGCCACGAACTACCCCTCAGCCAATGTCATAATGATTATTGACGGTACTCAGTACAAGATAAATCACATCGATATAAACAATAACAAATTCATATTTTATTGCGATGCCGGCAGCACTCACGAGTGGGTAATTATAAACAATGAATACCGCAACCCGGACGATGTAAGAATACTCTGGGACGGTGGTGTCTATGAGCTAGATGAGATAATTACCGTAAAGCGCAATGTCCTGCGCATAAAGGGCCGGCAATATGATCTTGATTCCAGCTTCAAGGTGCGCTTTGATAACAAAACCTATGATATTGACCGTATCGACTATGACGCCAGCATGCAAGCTACCGTAATAGAAACGGGTAAAACCAGCACTGGTTACCTGGCCAACCAGCCCCAGAAGTTTGTCTTCTTCAAAGGCAGCCGCAAGCTCCAGGAAGGAGCCAGCAATGTCACCATATATGTAAATTATGCCTGGGTGGATTTCAATCAAATCCTAATAGTGGATCCCTCGCACCTGACCTATAAGAACAGCAACTATGAGCTGATTGGAAGCCGCATAAAGATTGACCGTATTGAATACAAGATTGTAGACAGCTCATGGCATGGCCTGAGCCAGGTGCTGGATTTGTACCTGGAAGAAACTTGATAAAAAATAGTAGGCGATTTCCCAAATCCCTGAATAAAATTAGCCCGGGTAGGGATACAGAAACTTCCCTGCCCGGGCTAATTTGGTGCTTTCATGATTGCGGCCTTGGGTAGGCAGCAGTATATTATTTAACTGCTTTATACCATAGGGGGCAAGGTTATGGCATTTTGAACCGCCCTGTTGGGCAGAAATGATGATAAGGTAGATGATAAACGCTATAGTAAATATACAGCAAAATTTTCAAAACCACTGATAGGTCTTTTTTTAGGGAATACTATGTCCTCTTAAGGGTTTGAGAGGAGCAAAATAACCCTTTATGCAATTTGGATTTATGATACAAATTTGAATATGATTTTTTTCCTTAAAACCAGCGTTTGGGTATAATTCTTTTCCTTCTATAAAGCCGCCTTTAACGGAATCATAGGAACGATATCCATTTAATTTATTATAAGCATGTAGGTATTCTATTACGGCACAATCAAGATACCTTAATAATAAGTCCGAGTCGGAACCGACTGACTTGTTTTGGGGGAGTTCAGTAGTGGACTTGGAAAGCAAATCGTATGACTGTTTCATGAGCATCAGAGATTTTGATTCGAACAAATTTAAACAATAACCCAGGTCAATTATTGCTCCCAAGACAGCTGGTTCTTGGATAAAGCCTTTCCCTAGATGGGGATTTTTGCTTAAGGTTTGAGCATATTCTAAGGCCCTTTGAGGATTATTTTCCCAAAAATATATACCGTGACCAAGCCAATCATAATCATTATTGCTTGACTTAAGTCTCGTTTGGTCATACAGTACTTCTTGAACAATGCTTTTATCACACCCGTGAAACCCTAAAACGAAACTTGGATGAGAGGAGTACATTGAAGCATACATATTATTTATACCTATCTTTAAGTCTTCCTGCTTTGTCATACATTCCGGTCTGACTGAGTATCGAAGCGGCGCAAGCTTTTGAAGACTCAAGTTTTTGACCATATTGTTTCATTTCTTTCACTTGCTTCTGAGCATCACTATAAGTTTTGACTTGCTTTTGAGACTTTGCCATGAAAATCAACTCCTTAAGAGATGGACAATTTTCTATTAAACATATTATATCATATCCAGGGAGAATTAAGGATGATTCAATAGCTTAGACGGCTTATAGGGATTGTTATATAAACTCAAATAATTTCCGCCATTTTAAGCAATGCACACCCTTGTATAGCTTTGGACAAGCTGGAGAAAATAAAGATGCTTTTACCGACAAGCAGGATAGGGCAACGCAGGAGTGCAACCCGAGCGGCTTAGCGGATTTGGCTAAGTGACAGGGCGGCGAGCAATTGCCGTTTCATCAGAGCCCTGAACCGCGGCAGGATCACTGAAGCTGTGATGAATAACCTGTCGTCCAGGAAAGTAGGGACAGTTTTCTCGGGCATTATCACAGACCGTTACAACATAATCAAATTCCAAATCCTTAAATTCTTCGATACCCTTAGAACGGTGGCCTGACATATCTACACCGAGTAGCTCTAAAGCTTTAACTGCGAATGGATTGACCCTGAAGGGGTTGGTTCCAGCACTATATGACTCATATTTATCCCCATACATCATACGCAGCAAGGCTTCTGCCATTTGAGAACGTGCGGAATTCTGAGTGCATAGAAACAAAACCTTTTCTTTTTTGTCGTCAACCATTGAACTCTCCCCTTATAACTCAGCTATACCGGTAGCAAAGTACTTACGTCGGAATCTAAGAGCTACATTAACTAGACCTATCATAATCGGCACCTCAATCAACGGACCAATGACAGCAGCAAAGGCCTGACCGGACTGAATACCGAATACTGCAACTGCAACCGCTATAGCCAGCTCAAAGTTGTTACTAGCAGCAGTAAATGACAGCGTAGTTGTTTGCTCATAGTTGACACCCATCTTCTTGGAGATGAAGAAGGAAGCCATAAACATGACTAGGAAGTAGATACACAAAGGAATAGCGATACGAACCACATCCATTGGCAATGCCACGATATATTTACCCTTTAGGGAGAACATAACGATTATGGTAAAAAGAAGAGCGAGCAGAGCTATCGGTCCAATAGTCGGCACGAATTTGGTATCATACCAATCGGCACCTTTCATGGGGCGCAGGATAACGCGGGTCAAAAATCCAGCCGCGAAAGGTATGCCAAGGTAGATAGCTACACTCTTGGCTACTTCCCCCATCGAAACGTGAACCGCAATTCCCTCTAATCCCAGCCAGGTTGGGAACACTGAAATAAACAGATAGGCATATATAGAAAAGAAGATAACCTGGAATACCGAATTTAGAGCAACCAGAGCTGCGGCATACTCATTATCGCCATCTGCCAAGCTATTCCAGACGATAACCATCGCAATGCAGCGAGCCAGGCCTATTAAAATAAGCCCAGCCATGTATTCAGGGTAATTGTGCAGAAAAATTACAGCTAGGATGAACATTAAGATCGGACCCAGAATCCAGTTCTGCAGCAGTGACAATAGCATGACCCTACGGTTTTGAAATACCTTACCAATCTCCTCGTATCTGACCCTTGCCAAGGGCGGATACATCATAACTATCAGTCCAATGGCAATGGGAATGGATGTTGTGCCTACCGACATACCACTGAGCCATTTAGAAAAACCTGGAGAAAAGTACCCCAATCCAACTCCTACTGCCATAGCCAGGAAAATCCAAACCGTAAGATACCGATCCACCACCGATAATCTCCGGGTTACCGATTCTGACATTATCCAACCTCCTCAAAAAGTATTAGTTACAGGTCTTAAATGGTTTCCTTACAGGATCTTTTCAAGCATGTTTCACCAGTTACAGCAGGTATTCGTGCAACTTCTTCCGCCATTTCTGCAATTGATTCAATTGGTTTAGCTATATACTGAAGGAATTCATTAATTGTGTTGTTTAACGAAATCTGATTTAAACTGCATATTGTTCGCTGACCTTCCTTCCAATCGTTAACAAGTCCTGCATGCTTTAAAACTTTAAGATGTTGAGAAATACGAGGTTGGCTCATTTGCAGAATTTCCTCCAGGTCACAAACACATAGCTCCCTATGAGCTAACAGTTTAATGATCTTTAATCGGGTAGGCTCTCCCAAAGCCTTAAAAACCAATTCAAACACACTCCCACCTCCCCTATAAATATCTTACGTTATTTACGGTGATTGCTGATCGTTCATTTCGTCAATAACCCACAGGATCATCTCCCAACTTTCATCCATAAGTGTTTCAAAGTTAAGCTCTATGTACATAATAGATTAATTATATAAGTATTTTATTATGTGTCTATTATTCTGTCAATATGTACACTGAAATATGTAAAAAGTGGGTCTTTTCGAAAGGCTCAAAAAAAAGGTTTGCTGCCATCAAGGGATAGCAGCATTATTAATATTCACGTCTAATAAGATAGGTCCTATAGAAGAAATATCTGCGCTGATGTATCACATTAGCTGCAGCAGGGTTTACCGCCATCTTTGTCAGATTTCTTCTCTTTTTTGTCATCGTTCTCCGGTATCTCTTCGATCTCGAAACTACAACAGGAACTTTTCTTTGGCTTAGTTACTTTAATCAAGCGTCCAAATAACCCTTTCTTTTCATTATTGTTCTCTTTATCCATCGATTTATTTCCCCTTTCGTTTATTAATTGATACATTGCAAATACCTAAATTCCCATGCTGTTTGTGCTTAAATCATATTAAAAACATATCCACAAATTATCGCCGTAAGAAAAATAACGACTACAATTGATGCAACTAATTTCTTTTTAAAGATGCCTGCAAGCATGCTCATTTCAGGAATTGCCATCCCTGCGCCGCCAATTACCAAAGCAATTACAGCCCCAAGACTCATGCCTTTTTGCATTAATGACAAACCGATTGGTATCGCTGTTTCCGCTCTAATATAAAGCGGAACGCCGATTAACGCTGCAATCGGGATGGCAAATGGATTGTCACGTCCAGCATATTTTAATACTAATTCTTCTGGAAGATATCCATAAATTACTGCTCCTATGCCCACACCAATGAGCAAATAACCTAAAATACCGTAAAAATCCCCCCATGCTTTCATAAATGACAGTTTCAGTTTACTTTTGAATGCATGAGGGATCTCATTATCAGCATAACCACCTCCTTTAATACGTACATTCTTAACAAGTTTCGACATGCCGGTTTTCTCTAGGATAATTCCAAAAATAATAGCCGCGCCAAAAACGACGATAAAGTAGGTTATTGCTACCTTTAAGCCCATCAAAGCTAATAATATTGCTAAGATGATTGGATTAAGCAAAGGGGATGCAATGACAAATGACATAGTCGCGCCAAAAGGAACTCCTATTTCAAGAAAACCAAGCGTCATGGGGATCGTTGAGCAGGCGCAAAAAGGTGTTAATGCCCCAAATAAAGCCCCCACAAAATTGCTTAATATACCTTTGTTAGACATCCAGGCTTTGATTTTTTCCTGGGGCAAATACATAAGTATTAATGCTACGATTGTACTGATTCCAAGAAACAGTACCGTAAGCTCTGCTGTGATAACAAAAAAATACTTAATTGTGTTCATCAATGTGTTCACAGGAATACTCCTCCCTTTTCATCATAGGCTTTTAGAATTTATAATGTCTTGTCGATGCACTGATTTTATTAAAATTTCCATGGCGGTTTTTATATTATCGATCACTTGGGGTTCCAAATCCTGCAATAACTCTTCAACACAAATGGTGTTTTTCCTAATTATTTGGGAAATAACTTGAGAGCCCTTATCGGTAACCGGTACACAGCAAACCCTCCCGTCTGTTGAAGATCGTTCCCGCTTAACATAGCCCTTGGTTTCCAGACGATCGATAATTCTGGTGGCTCCGCTTTTAGTAAAATTTATGGCATTACCTATATCTTGGATGGAAAGATTACAATTCTCATAGGCTGCTTTTAATGCCATAAACTCAGCCATCGAAAGATCCTCGCAGCATTCTCCATTGATACCATGATCACCGAAGTGCCAGGCAAGCTCCTGCAACAAGCTATAAATATCAGAAAAGCTATTTTTCATCTTATCTACTCCCCGTATTTATTAGTTGACGCCTTCAACTATACTTTTATATTATGCAAGTTTCAGTTGACGTTGTCAACCACTGTAAATAAATCTCAAAAGCGAAGATTGCCCGCGAGTAACGGGACTCGATGAATACCCGCAAATATAGCTACAGCGTATAACAGGAGTCCGGATACTATCCAAAGGGAAAGCTAAACCTCCTGCTAATAGAAAAAACCTATAGCAACGGTTTCCAAAGAGCTTACCACAGATAGAATACAAAAGTTATATAATCCTAAATCTAAAGATGGCCGAAAAGACGGCAAGGGTGGGTTGGCTCCGCGAGTGTATAGAGAATCCATACAGTACTTCATAAGGCGTTGGAACAAGCAGTTATTACCCGAAGAATACCCTTTAACCCTGCTAAAGGGACAACCCTTCCGAAGCGGATACAGAAAGAAGTAAGAGCTTTAACGCCTCAGGAGCAGCAGGAGTTTGAAACAGTTCTAGTGGGAGAACGTTTGTAAGCGGGGTTTTTATCAGGGCTTTATGGTGGTTTAAGGCGTGGAGAGATACTAGGCTTACAATGGCCAGATTTTGATTTCGAGAAGTCTCAAGTTGCTGTTCGCCGAGCTTTGCTCAGAATTAAAGACAAAGAAACTGGTAAATCCAAATTAAGCATTGAACCACTTAAATCCAAAAAGACTTATCGAACTGTGCCTCTTCCCGAAGAATTTATGAACCAGTTAAAGAAACATAAGGCACAGCAGGCTAAAGAAAAACTCAAGGCCGGTCCTATGTCTCAAACACTGGTGGAGACGAGGGGATTCGAACCCCTGACCCCCTCGTTGCGAACGAGGTGCTCTCCCAGCTGAGCCACGCCCCCACGCCGACCATTATATCACAAAAAAATTTATTGCAGCTATAGTTTCGCTGTAATAATTAAAAGATAGCAATTTAGACGCTCCACCAGCATTCTACAATTCCTGTTCTCATTCTGTCTGATAGGCTTCCAATACCTGCCGATGCAGTTCATAGGCTGGGCGGTCAAAGAGAACAATGCGAATTTTCTTGATATGTTTTAATTCAGGTATGACCTCTATTATGGTCTTAAACATCACCTGCGCGGCTTCCCGCATCGGATAACCATAAACCCCGGTAGATATGGCGGGAAAAGCAATGGAATCGAGCTGTTTCTTTTCCGCCAGACGCAGGGCATTACGATAACAGCTGGCCAGGAGTTCTTCCTCGGGTTTATGCACCCCGTATACCGGTCCCACACAATGAATTACAAAGCGATTGGGCAAACGATAGGCCCCGGTAATAACCGCCTGGCCCGGACCTAAAGGAGCCAGGGCGGAGCTTTCTTTCTTTAATTCCGGACCCGCTGCCCGGTGTATAGCTCCATCAACCCCGCCGCCACCCCGAAGGCTGGAATTAGCTGCATTTACAATAACTGCCACATCTTCCTGCCGGGTGATATCCCCCTGAACAACTTGAATTTCCACACGCGATATCTTCATTATTCTTCCCTCCCAATAACTCAATAATGGTTCCGCCTCAGCTATGGTTATAAACTGCCAGCTTCTACATATATTTATAGCATATTTAAGCATGTCTCCACATGGCATCTTACACCGTTGATTCTGGTCATCGTGATGATCGCGAGCCTGCTCTCCGCCGCAGCAGATTAATCAGCAGCGGGACATACGATGAGCACAGGTATATTGAATATGAGGAACGACCGGGCGAATTTAAAAAGCACGATTATGTAACCGGTGTCCATGAGGTGGGCTCCGCTGCGAAAGATGTGGAAAACATAACACTTTGTGGCTACCAGGTCTTCACGAGCCTGTTCTGCTTCTTCATTCTATTTTGAATTATAGCAATAGCAGCTAAAACAATCCAATCGGCATTTGTTGGACTCTTTAATTGAAGCACAGTGTACCATATAAGCTTGCAAAAAATAATATTTCCTCATTGAGGCTATTGCTTTCAAACTCAAGCTATGCTAAACTAGCAAAAAAGAATATATCTCCGAGCTGGGGAGTCTAAGGCAAAGCTAGGATTCACCAAGCCTGTAGGTGTAAACTGGAAACGGTTGCGCCTTCCCGTATTGTGAAAAGGAGTAAGGATTAACTGTTCGAAATGCAGACAGATGTTGTGTGCTCTTATTCACATGCATCTGTTTTATTATTTTAACTGAATATTTGTTTCCAAGCCTTTGAACCTAAGGTTTAAAACTATGGTTCCCGGGCCGATGGGTATAGAATGGAAACGGCTATGCCTCCCCGTATTGTGGAAAGGAGACGACGAGAGCTTATTTTATATAGGTTTAAGTGGTCGTGTCCTTTTCCAGGACACGACCTTCTTGTTTTAGGAAGGTCAAAGCGGGATTCTTGCTGGTTCTCCCTATAAAAGGTTTTGGGAAGCAAACGGGTACATGTAGGCATAAAAAGCTAAAGTCTCAATTTTAATTCGGTAATATGCTGAAAGGCTATTACATACAATCCCAATCTTTTTCTCCCCGCTTGCAAAAAACAAGCGGGTTTTTTTTAAATCTCATCCATGAAGGATTTATATAGAAGTTTTTATATTTTCATTAACTTGCAATAGAAGCATGCATAGTAACTTAAACGGTCTCATGGTCAGCGCTTTGCACTTATAATCCCGGTATTTGTTTGCTACTAGAATCCTTATTTTCATAGAATGAGCAGCAAATACCTGACGGAAATATAACTACATAAACGAAATTATATCAATAATCTTGTTTATGCAAGTGTTTCCCAGAAGGGTTTATAGGAAGGTAATTCAATTAGCTCAATGACCTTGTTCATGAAGAATAGGGCATATTATATCTGGTCCAGTTTTTCTTAATAATATTATCCATGAAGGATATCGCTTAGATCCCTGAGTTGATCGATTCCAGGAGTGGATTTTATTAGAAGGAGGTGGGCCGTTTTTTATTGGGTTTATCCAGTTTAAAAGGAGGGAAAAGATTTGAGTACGGTTTTAAGTGATGGAGTGATTCATGTAAGTGATGACTGTAAAGCCTGCGACCATTGTACCTTTATTTGTCCAACCGGTGCTATTTCAGGAGTGCTCGGGCAAAAGCATCACATAAACCCGCAAAAATGCATTAACTGCGGGCAATGTTTGATAAACTGTCCTTTTAATGCCATCTATGACCTGTCCAAAGTTGAAGAACTGAAAAAGGTTCTGGCTGATTCCCAGAAGTTCGTGGTGGTACAGGAAGCGCCAGCGGTCAGGGTTGCTCTGGGTGAGGAATTCGGGCAAGCTCCGGGAACCAATGTCAAGAACAAAATGTATGCGGCCCTGCGTAAATTGGGTTTTGACAGGGTCTATGACACCGAGTTTACAGCTGACCTCACTATTATGGAGGAGGGTACCGAGCTTATTCATAGAGTTTACGGCGCCCTGGGGGTAGCTGGCTTTGAAAATGTCGGTCCCCTGCCCCAATTTACTTCCTGCTGCCCAGCCTGGATCAAATATGCGGAGGACAACTACCCCCTGGTATTACCTCATATTTCCTCAGCCAAATCGCCCCAACAAATGTGGGGAGCAGTGGCTAAAACCTATCTGGCGGAAAAACTTAATGTGAATCCGGCCAATATCTTCTCAGTATCAGTCATGCCCTGTACGGCTAAGAAATATGAATGTGAGCGTTCCGAATTTATTGCCAGTGGATATCAGGATGTGGATCTGGTAATAACTACCCGGGAATTGGCGCAAATGATCAAAGATGCCGAAATCGATTTCATGGGACTGGCTGATGAAGAAGCGGATCGTTTTGTGGGCCTTTCCACCGGTGCCGCCACCATATTCGGCGCTACCGGAGGGGTTATGGAAGCAGCTCTGCGCACCGCCTATGAGATTCTCAGCGGGGAAAGCCTGGGCAAAGTAGAATTCGATGCGGTCAGAGGATTGGATCCGGTCAGAGAAGCAACGGTAGAAGTCCCGGTCAAGGCGCTGGGCACAAGCCTGCCTGTCAGTGTTTGTATAGTAACCGGAACCAAGCATGTGGCCGAGGTAATTGAAGATGTCCTGGCCGGGCGCAGCAACTACCACTTCATAGAGGTCATGAATTGCCCAGGCGGCTGTATAAACGGTGGGGGCCAACCCATCCGCAGAGATACCTATTAGAAAGGAGGGCATTAATTAATGAAGTTATTCCATGAAAGTGAAGGCATCACCAGAAGACAGTTTTTTAAGGGCGCCGGCATGTTAACTGTTGCTGCTGTAATCAGCGGTGTTTTTGCTAAATTCGGCTTTGACGTCTTTGCTGCCAGCGATGACTACATCGCTAAAAGAGTGGCAGGCCTCTATACCCTGGATGAGTCCATGGCGATAAGAAAGTCGCATGAAAACCCTGAAATAATCCAAATATACAAAGATTTTCTCTCCCCGGGCAAGGTGGAGTGCGTGAGCCCCAAAGCCCACCACCTACTGCATACCAAATACGGCAATGATATTCCCGGCTTTATAGCTGAATTAAAGAATCCCCATCTTGTGCACGAAGCGGAACCGGCTGCTAATGAAGAGACCAGCACTGAAGAACCTGCAGCCTAGCTAGAAGGGAGGAAAACAGATGAGTAATGTAAATGGAAAAGTATTAAAACATGGTACCCAGACCAGAACCATGCACTGGATTCACTTGCTGGCCTTCATTATTCTGGGTCTGACAGGAATTGGCTTTTACTGGGATATAGGCGGCATAGCCAGTATCTTTGGCGGGGAAGCCAACGCCTCTCTGGTTCATCGTTGGGCCGGGGTTGTCTTTGTTGTAGGGCCACTACTATATGTCTTATTGAATTTTGACCGGTTTTCCCGTTTTATGGACAGCATTTCTCATTTCAGCAAAGACGATTTTGCCTGGCTTAAAGTGATGGGAGGATACCTCCCCTTTATCAAAGTAGATGAGGTTCCTCCGCAAGACAAATACAACGCGGGCCAAAAGATTCTGGGCTGGTTGATAATTATCGGCTGCCTTCTGATAATCCTCACCGGCTTCCCCATGTGGTTATGGCGTCATTCTGTACCTGCGGTATTTCTCGCCTTCTGTTACAATGTTCATTTTTGGACTGCCATTATCCTGATCTTGCTGGTGGCGGGACACTTCTTCCTGGCCGCCATTCACCCCAAATCCCGGGTTGAATTCTCCTCCATGATGCTGGATGGCTATATCGATGCCCAGATTAGCGCTCATCACAATGCCAAATGGTTTGCAGAACTTAAAGAATCACCTTAAAAGCTTCTCCTTAACATATCTTAACCCGCCTGCGGGCGGGTTTTTTTTACTCCAAGCTTATTTTGAAGCCTTGCATTATCCACTCTTTTAAATTACCATATTCTATAGTTCTTTTAGGTCAAAATCCCAGATGTTTTGAGTATTATATTTCTATTTGGGACAGGAATTTATTATGGCTTTGTCCTTGGGGAAATGGAGGTTTTAATTATGACATTTGATGCGGCCGTGATTACAGAAAAGGGTGTTACTTTTGTAATAATAATTGTAAAACCAGAAGTATTAAAACATGATTTCACCATAAACGAAGCCAGGAAAATTTTTTCCAAGTTTTTTCCCACTATGCCCATTGTTTTAATGGCTCAGGAATCAGCTACCACTCCTACTTACCAGGGACGGCAGGATTTGGTTAAGTTCTTAAATACAGTAGACTTTATGCTCCTTCCTTGGAAAACCTACACGGTAAAGGAAGGCTAGAATTTTGACAGTTAAATCATTAAGATATAATATTTAAAAACAAAACTCCAAGATAAGGAGAATATAAATATGATTCACAAACTTACTTTATTAAGAGATTTACCGGAAGCTGAGGCTGGCTTTAGTTTTTATTTAAAAGGCGGACTTGCTTCCAAAGATGGCGAAGATTGGTTTTCCTGGATTACGCGGGAGAGTATTTACACCCGCATTTATCATCTTTTTTTGGAAGAGCGTAATGATTGGGTTCTGGTAGAAGATAGCAACATTCCTGATAACCGCTACGACTTGCAGGATTGTTTCCCCGATCACCGGCTCCTTGGTTTCAAGGAAGCCCTGGACAGTCAGGGCTTTGTTTACGATGAAAGTTCTTATGGTATAAATAATATCCGCTGCTGTGGGGAACAGCTGCAAATGCTGGGAGCTACCAAAGCCGACTGTATTTTTTGTCATAATTGCGGCAAAGGGGTTCAGGATGCGGTAAATTACCTGGTTTGGGGATTAAAGGATGTCCCCCCTCCACGCACCTACCTTTACGAGTTTCGTTATGATCCTTTCAAAAAATACCTGGCGGGAACCATCAAGGACGAAAACCTGAAGAAAGAGTAAAAGCTTACTCTAATCATAATAAAAACAAAGATAGTGATTCATAATGTAATCGTTTTGATTCGTTTTTGAATCACTTTTTTGATTCGTAATTGTATCATTCGATTTTTCCCCCTGGCTTGCTTTGGTCTCAAACTCTTCTGAGACCGGGCTTTTGGCTATTTTTTCATCTTTCTTTTTCTTTTTCCTCGTTTTTTGGCATGCTATTTGCAGCATGATATATATAGAGGAATAAATTCAGCAAAAAATAATGTTTTACGATTTGGCAACGACTATAGAACAAGTCCTCCGTTGGAGTGAAAATAACCGGGGTACCAAAACCCTGGAATTAAAGGAGGTATTCTTTATGAAGAAGAATGATGAAAGAGTGAGAGAAGATTGGGTCAACTCCTACCTCGACATCATGGAACAGCTTCAAGGACCTGTTATGGAACAGGAAGCAATGAACTATGCAGAAATGAACGAAGTCTTGAGGCTAAATTGTATGCAGGAGGAGGAAGTGGGAGAATACTCCATGATTGACCGCTGGGTACAGCTCTACCTGGGGCTGATGGATCTCCTGCACGGGATATTCAAGCAGCCGAGCCCGGATATTGAGGCCATCAACCAGGAGTGGATACGCTGCTTCCAGCCCGCTGCAGTCCCCGTAAGCGAGCAGTTAACCGCGAAATGGGTCAACACTTACCTTGATTTTGTGGAGCAGTATCAAGGTCGGTTAGAACCAGAGAAAGCTGTGGCTATTGAGGAGATCAACCGAGAATGGATTCGCTGTTTCCTTCCTCAGGTGGCAGAGCAAGAGGGACAATTGATAGAAAAATGGGAGGCCATATTCCTGCAGCTTAGCAATGAACTGCGGGGAATAACGGAGACGAAGCCCGCGTTAAGCATTGAAGAAATCAACGATGAATGGTGCCGCCTGTTCTTACAAGGTGAAGTTATGACTCTCAGCCTCAAGAAGAAAGTGGCTTGATATGGACGGTATCTCTAAATGCTAATGCCATTTTATGTGTATCCGTTATTAGTCTTAAGCATTAATCGAATATCCCTGTTTATCTGACAAAGCCAATTCTATATCGCAGTTATAAGCTTCTCAAAATATAAGACTAAGCAAATGACATCAAAGTACCCGACCTGTACGCAGGGTCGGGTACTTTGATGTCCAGAAAATGCCGTCCTCTTCTCTCCTCTTACTTGTGATATAATGAGTTCGACAGGAGGATGAAATTGGATGAATTCCAGCAAAACAAGTATTAACCCTTATATAGTCGGGTATGATACCAGCCTTGAAGATATATCCTTAATTTTTGACCAGGGTGATAGCGAATTCCTACTGGTATGTGATGCAACAAAGCACATTATTGGCAGAATTTTTCCTATAAATATTGCAGAAGCGATAGAGCACGAACTGGCATTCGATACCCCGGTTCAACAGTTCATGCCTTTTGAGCAGCAATTTACTGAATTTATCCGTGATCTACAGAGTGTTCTGGAAGACCCTTTTGCGGCTGATTTTCATTCTACAACAGGCAATGAGACTGAGGATAATTATTTTCAGCTAATCTGGAAGTTATGCCGAATATGGCAAAAAAACGTATCGGAATGGGAGGCCTGTTTTGATTCAGTTTACAACCCGGTTATTTCCGTTGATGAAGAAGGTAGAATTAACCTTTTTAACCGTGCCCTGGAAAGGGTTTCCGGTATTAGTGCCTCCGACGCCCGTGGGCAAAAAGTCACCGATGTCTTTACCAACAGCAAACTGATCGATGTCTTGAACACGGGCCAAACCCAGGCTACCCGCAAGATTCAATACCAGGACAAGATCCTCCTAACTAACCGCACTCCTTTGTACAAGAACAGGAAGATTACCGGAGCAGTAGCTGTACTGCAAGATATCTCTGAACTGGAGCATATTGCCGAACAACTGGCTCGTACCCGGGAACTTAACCGGCAGTTGGATGCCATTTTTGAGTCTTCTTTTGATGGTCTCTATTTGACTGATGGGGAAGGAAATACCTTGCGCCTCAACCAGGGATTTGAGCGTATTACCGGGATTCGTATAGAAGAATGCGTTGGCTCCAACATGCGTGAATTAGTAGATACCGGGGTCTTTTCCGATTCCGGAACCTTACTGGCCCTGGAAAAACAGGAACGCGCTACCATCACTCTGGTAGCCAGAACCGGCAAGGAGGTTCTGGTTACCAGTACTCCTATTTTTGATGAAAATGGCAAAATTGCTTTTATTATTACCAATGTTCGCGACATTACCGAACTGAACGAGCTGGAACGCAAGCTCAAGCATGTGGGTTTGCGCGATCGGGAACTGGATACTATACTGGATTCCTCTTTTGATGGCATTTTTATAACCGATGGTGAAGCCAACACTCTGCGCCTAAATCAGGCCTTTGAACGCATTACCGGAGTCACGGCAGAAGAGTGCGTCGGGCGCAATATGAAAGAGCTGGTGGCCAAAAGTTATTTTTCCGGTTCCGGGAGCCTGCTGGTTCTAGAAACGAAGGAAAGAACTACCATTACTCTGGTAACCCGAACCGGGAAAGAGGTCCTGGTTACCAGTACACCCATCTTTGACGACCAGGGTGATATTATGCTTATAGTTACCAATGTCCGCGATATAACAGAATTAAATGAGCTGGAGCGGGAATTTAAAAAGATGGTGGGCCTGCGGGAGCAAGAATTGGATGCGGTTTTCGAATCCTCCTATGATGGGCTTTACATTACCGATGGTGAAGCCAATACCCTGAGGCTTAATGAGGCTTTTGAGCGCATACTCGGGGTAAAAGCTGAGGAATGTATAGGACGCAACATGAAAGAGCTGGTGGCCGAAGGTGTCTACTCCCGCAGTGGCACCCTATTGGCCCTGGAGGAACAGGGTCCAGTAACTATTACTTTACAGGCTAAAACCGGGAAGACCGCCCTGGTAACCAGTACACCCATACGCGATGAACATGGCAATATTATCCTGGTGGTAACCAATGTTCGGGACATCAGCGAGTTAAACGAACTGGAGGAAAAACTCGGGCACGCTGAAGGACTGAGCCGTTTCTTCCAAAGTGAATTACAGGAAATGAAACTTCGTACCCAGTGTGTAATTCACTCCAGCAAAATGCGGGAATTAATCAGTATGGTAGTCCGGGTAGCAGCAGTGGATTCCACTGTACTAATACAGGGTGAATCCGGGGTGGGCAAGGAACTGGTGGCCAACACCATACACAGCAACAGCAACCGCAGAGAGCAGCCAATGATAAAGATAAACTGCGGGGCCATTCCGGAAAATTTACTGGAATCAGAGCTCTTTGGCTATGAGCCGGGAGCCTTTACCGGAGCCAGCAAGCAGGGCAAGGTCGGTATGTTTGAGGTGGCGGATCAGGGAACCTTGTTTCTGGACGAAATTGGCGACCTTCCTCTGGGCCTGCAGGTTAAACTTCTGAGAGTACTGCAGGATAAAGAGATTTTGCGGGTAGGCGGTACCAAACCCATAAAGGTAGATGTACGTATACTGGCCGGCACCAATTATAATCTCCTGGAAATGGTGGATAAAAAGCTGTTCCGCAAAGACCTGTTTTATCGCTTGAATGTTATACCCATTACCGTTCCGCCCCTGCGCGAACGCCGGGATGATATCCCTATTCTAGCCAATCATTTTCTGGATAATTTTAATCAGAAGCATGGACTGAACAAGAAGCTGTCCGGCAGTATTCTGGCTTATTTTATGGAATACGACTGGCCAGGCAATGTTAGAGAGTTGGAAAACCTGATCGAGCGCCTGGTAGTAACCAGCCTCAACCAAACTATTACCGCTCACGATCTCTCGGCCTGGTCGGAACTGAAACCCCAAAACAAATCTGATGATGAACACGGAATCGTTCCTCTGCAGGATGCCCTGGAGAAAACCGAAAGACGGATTTTGGAAAATGCTTTTTCGGTTTGCAAGTCAACTTATGAAGTAGCAAGGGCACTGGGTATTAGCCAGCCTACCGTAGTTAGGAAAGCCGCCAAATATGGAATAAGGGGGTAAAAAGCCATCGCGGCTACTTACCCCCTTGGAATGCTTACTTTGCTTTTTTAAATGAGATACTCTTTTAGGATATAACTTGTACATTATTGGTGATGCCGGGGCGGCAGGGTGGATTTAGCAGCCACTAGCCCCCTACCGCCTCAGGCTATCCCTTAAACTATTTTGTTGCTCTTTCTCCAGATATTCATCTTTTGGGCTTCCTTAATCAATTCATCCTGGAAGTCAGGATGGGCTATTTTAATAAGTTCCTCAGCCCTTTCCCAGGTGCTCCTACCCTTCATAGTGGCAATTCCATATTCGGTTACCAACATATGGGTAGCTGTCCGCGGGTCAGTTACTATGGCTCCAGGAGTAAGAATTGGCTTGATTCTTGAAGTTACCTCACCTTTAATTTCAATGGTGGAAGGAAGACATACAAAACTCTGCCCATTCTTGGACTTATAAGCTCCTTCAACAAAATCCAACTGCCCACCGGTTCCGCTAATATGCCTGGTGCCAACACTTTCCGCACATACCTGGCCATACAAATCTACCTCAATACAGGCATTTATGGATACAAAATCGTCAATCTGGGCTACAACCCAGGGGTTATTGGTATAATCCACCGAATAAGAAGCCAGCCCAGGATTATCATTTAAATAGTCGTATAATTCTTGACTCCCCATCGCAAATGAATAAACCTGTTTATATTTATCAATGTTCTTTTTGGCACCAGTAATTTTGCCGGCCTTGTCCATTAAAAGATAGGCATCCACATACATTTCAGTATGTACTCCTAAATCCTTTAAATCAGAAGCAGCTACCATGCTGCCGACTGCATTTGGAGTACCCCCTATTCCCAGCTGAATGCAGTTGCCATCGTATAAACGTCCAATAATATGCTGGGCCATAGCAATTTCTACCGGGCTTGGATCAGCTGAACCAATAGTCGCAATCGGCTCGTTTTTACTTTGGATAATATAGTCAACCTGCGAAATATGAACACATTCCTGATTGCCACCCAGGCAACGAGGCATCTTTTCATTTACTTCCAGAATGGTAAGCCGGGCCGTTTCCATCATTGCACAACAGTTGACCGAACTGCCCCCAAAATTAAAATACCCGTGTTTATCCATAGGTGTACACTGAATAACCGCAACATTAGTAGGAACACAGTCTTTTCGGGTCATCATGGGGTTTTCGTGAAACTTCATTGGAATATAAAAAAGGTTCTTATTTATAAACTTTCGGTCATGTCCGGCAACATGCCAGCTATTCCAGGTAAAATGCTTATTGTCAGGGTCAACTTCAGCCGTAAAATGCTGGTAAGCTCCTATATCACAACGTATTTTAACATCTTCGATTTCATCTTTGCGTTGGGCCAAGGCTTCATCAAAATCCCGAGCACAGTTAATTCCAAAGCCATATTCCACCCAATCGCCTGATTGTACTTGTTTGGCTGCCTCGTCTGCAGTTAAAAGCTTACTTTTATACATATCCAACCATTTTTGATACACATAACCGCCTCCTTTATTTTATTATCCTCCAATTATGGTTTGCTTCTTTTTATTATAATTAGAGCGGAACTCTAATGAATTCCGCTCTTTTATATTCAACTAGAATATAAACGGTACTCTAACCTCAGGGTTGTGCTCTATCCGCACTACATAAACGCTTCTTCGGGCATGTCAATGGAGCTGGTGTCGGCAACTTTCATGGCCTTCAAGGTTCCGAAGATGCCGGGAACAACATTCATGACATAGAACCTGGCGGTAGCAATTTTCCCCTTATAGAACATAGCATCAAAGTGGTCTTCACCCAGTTCCGCTAGCTTCTTGGCAGCCAGCAGGGCCTGGTCGAGCATCAACTGGCCGCAGATTATCATCGCCGCCGCTTGCAGCATCCGGGTCGCAAAGAGCTGAACTAGTTGCGGATTGCTGGCCCTCCAGGCTTCTTTGGTGCTTAGGATTTCATTGTAAGCGCCGAAGGCATCATCCATCATAGCGAATTCATCTGCAAACGCGGGATCCTTTTTCGAAGCCAGGAAATCGGCGATTTGAGCAACCCATTTCTTCATCGGTTCGCCCTTCTTCATGGTGGTCTTGCGATTGTTGAAGTCTTGCGCCTGAATGAAGTTAGTGCCTTCCCACAGGGAGTAGATCTTGCAGTCCCGGGCCAACTCAGCCGGGGCATACTCTTCGATAAAGCCGTAGCCGCCGAGGCACTGAATCGCTTGCTCGGTGCTAATCCACGCCATATCCGAAATGTAAGCCTTGCACAGCGGGATTTGGATCATGGTCATATCATCATAGTATTCCCTCTCTGCTGGATCGGCAGCATCGTGGGACAGATCCTGATAGAAGTAAGTGGTAAAGAGCAACGCCCGGCAGGCTTCCATGATGGACTTCTGGAACATCAACATGCGGCGGACATCTTCGTGCTCGATAATCCGGACACTGGGACCCCTTGGATCGGTAAACTTGGGGCTCTGCACGCGCATCTTGCAATAATCCAGAGCTGCGTAATAGGCTGAGCCGATGCAGCCCTGGGCGAAGGTACCGGTGTTTAGACGCTCTTCGTTCATCATCTGGAACATCTGCGCCATCCCTTTGCCGCGGCCCTCTACTGGTCCATCGCCGATCATCCAGCCATAGCAATTGTCATTTTCGCCAAAGGACAGGGACAGGGTGGAAGAGCCGTGAATACCCATTTTGTGCTCAATGCCGGTGGAAATTACATCATTCCATGCACCCTGGGAGCCATCTTCGTTGACCCAAAACTTGGGAACGATCAGGCAATTAATGCCAGAGGTACCTGGTTTTGCATCCGGGGTCTTGGCCAGCACGAGATGGATAATGTTCGAAGCAAGGTCATGGTCGCCGGAGGTGATGAAGCACTTCTGGCCTTTGATCTTGTAGAGGCCCGGGGTATCGGTGGGGAAGCACTTGGTGGCAACCGCGCCGACTTCAGAACCCGCACCCGGCTCGGTCAGACCCATGGTACCGCCCCATTCACCCGAGTACATCTTAGGCAGGAAGCGTTCCTTCAGTTCTTCTGAGGCGTTATGCTGGATCACGGTGCAAGCACCTGCGGTCAGACACCAAAACATCACTATTCCCGGGGATGCACCGGACTGCATTTCCAGAATCGGAGCCTCCCAAACCAACGGCATGCGGCCTTCCGCTGAACGGTCGGAGAACTGGGGGCCAAGGCCGGCTTCGCAAACCGTGTTATAGGCATTCTTAAAGCTGTCCGGGGTTGTGACCGCATGTTCGTTATCGGCGGTCCACTTACAGCCGGGATCATCAGCATCTTTGTTAGCCGGGCAAAGCACATCACGGCAGATTTTAAAGTTAACATCGAGAAAGGCATCAATGTCGTCAACGCCATAGTAGTCTTTGTAAGCATCGCAGGACAAGAGCTTGTTCATGTCCAGCCATTCTTTTACCGCGAACTTAATATCCCGCATCTGATATAGATAATTTTCGTGTGCCAAAAAAATTCCCTCCTCATTTTTAGAATTTATTTTTCTTATTAACCATCCATGCGCCGGGGGCACCACTACTGATAAAAAGCGAATCCGCTTGTGCCTCACAGCATGGTTTAACTATCGTTTAGCCATCGCTGCACCATTTACAGGGCTTCAACAATCAGGGCCGTACCCATACCACCACCGATGCAGAGAGTGGCTAGACCCTTCTTGGAACCACGTTTTTGCATTTCATACAATAGAGTTACAAGAATTCTGGCCCCGGACGATCCAATGGGATGTCCAATGGCTATGGCGCCGCCGTTGACATTTACTTTGTCCATCTTGTCAGCCCAGCCCAGGTCACGTGCTACCGCAATGGACTGCGCGGCAAAGGCTTCGTTGGCTTCAATCAGGTCGATGTCATCAATGGTCAAGCCGGCTTTTTCCAGAGCTTTGCGGCTGGCAGGGATCGGTCCTAAACCCATAACGGAGGGATCCACTCCACCGGAGGCATAGCTTACTACTTTGGCCATAGGCTTGATGCCCAGCTCATCAGCTTTTTCTTTGGACATTACGATCACAGCAGCCGCAGCATCGTTGATTCCAGAAGCGTTGCCGGCAGTTACACTGCCACCTTTCTTGAAAGCAGGGGACAGCTTGGCCATGGCTTCGGGCGTGCTCTTACGGGGATGTTCATCGGTATCAAATACGATATCACCCTTTTTACCCTTGATAACCACGGGTACTATTTCGTCTTTGAAGCGGCCGGATTCAATGGCCTGAGCGGCCAAGGTCTGGCTACGGAAGCCGAAAGCATCCTGCTCTTCCCGGGTAATGCCATACATATCGTTAATATTCTCAGCGGTGATTCCCATGTGGTAGCCGTTGAATATATCAAACAAGCCGCCAAATACCATCTCATCAACAAGGTCTCCCTTGGGCATACTCATTCTATATCCCCAGCGGGCATTGGGCAGTATAAAGGGAGCCTTGTCCATGTTCTCGGTTCCGCCAGCCATAATAATGTCGGCATCCCCGGCTTTAATTACCTGGGCGGCCAGGCTGACTGCTCTTAAACCAGAACCGCAAACCTTATTGATAGTAAAGGCGGTTACTTCTTTGGGAATTCCAGCATTAATCATACACTGCCGGGCCACATTCTGCCCCAGGCCCGCCTGCAATACACAACCAAAAATAACTTCATCGATTTGTTCCGCCTTGATTCCAGCCCTCTTAATGGCTTCCTCCATGACTACTGCTCCCAGTTTTGCAGCGCCAACATCTTTAAGGGTTCCTCCAAAGGTACCGACCGGAGTACGGCAAGCGCCTACCAGCACAACTTCTCTCGTCATCTTAATATTTCCCCTTTCTATATATGCTTTTTTTATATATTTTTTCAACCTTCTACTTTCTTTTAGTAGACAAAGAAACCTTCGCCGGTTTTGCGTCCCAGTTTATTGGCCCGAACCATTTTCACCAGCAAGGGGCAAGGGCGATATTTGGGATCGCCAAATTCTTTGTACAGGGTCTCCATAATCTTCAGGCAGATATCCAAACCAATCATGTCCGCCAAAGCCAGAGGTCCCATGGGATGCCCAGCGCCAAACTTCATGGAGGTGTCGATATCGGCGGCATTGGCTACGCCTTCCATCAAACAATACATACCTTCGTTCAGCATAGGAATCAACAGGCGGTTTACCACAAAGCCAGGAGCTTCATTGATTTCTACTGGAGACTTGCCCATTTTTACGGAAAGGTCCTTGATGGCATCATAAGTAGCCTGACTGGTGGATGCGCCCCGAATAACTTCAACCAACTTCATAGCCGGTACGGGGTTGAAGAAGTGCATGCCGATAACCTTGTCGGCTCTGCCCGTGGCAGCAGCAATCTCAGTAACACTCAAGGCCGAAGTGTTGGAGGCCAATATGCACTCGGGCTTGCAGATGGAATCCAGTTCCTTGAAGATAGCTTTCTTGATATCCATTACTTCCAGAGCAGCTTCGATTATCAAATCACAGTCCGCCGCAGCACCCATGTCAACGGTTCCGGAAATTCTGCCCATAACGGCAGCTTTATCTTCGGCCGTCATTCTGCCTTTACCCACATTCTTGCTCAGCAACTTATCAATTCCGGCAATACCCTTATCAACGAATTCCTGCTTGATATCGCGTACAATTACCTCAAAACCAGCCTGTGCCGCAGTCTGCACAATGCCTGCTCCCATGGTACCTGCACCAAGCACCATTATCTTCATAGTAGTTACCTCCTAAATTCTTTATAAATAATTTGCTTGCCGCAAAACTACTTACTAATAAAATTAGCTTTTCTCTTCTCAAGAAAAGCCGTCATTCCTTCCTTCTGATCCTGTGTAGCAAAACAAAGACCAAAAGCATCCGCTTCTATACTCATAGCCCGGTCAATATCGGTCTGCATGCCTTCATTGGCAGCCGCTTTGGATAAGCGAACGGCGAGCTGACCTTTGCTTAAAATACGCCCGGCTATTTTTTTTACTTCAGACAATAATTCTTCCGGTTGCACTACTTTATTAACCAGACCAATGCGGAAAGCTTCATCAGCATTAATTACATCAGCCGTATACAATAATTGTTTGGCCATTCCTGAGCCAACCAACCTGGGTAGACGCTGAGTGCCGCCAAAACCAGGAGTGATTCCCAGCCCGACTTCCGGTTGCCCAAACTTGGCGTTGCTGGCCGCAATGCGAAAATCACAACACATAGCCAATTCACAACCGCCACCCAGGGCAAAACCGTTTACTGCTGCAATAGCCGGTTTCTCCATCGCTTCTATCAGGCGAAATACTTTTTGTCCCAGCGCCCCAAATTCCCGCGCTTCCATAGCACTCAGGTTTTGCATAAAAGCTATGTCGGCACCGGCGACAAAGGACTTGTCTCCGCTTCCAGTAATAATTAACAATTCAACCGTTGGATCATCTTTAATTGCCGTAACGGCATCTTTAATTTCCAGAAGTGTTTCTTTGTTGAGCGCGTTCATCGCTTTAGGCCGGTTGATGTATAGTACCGCCAGTTTCTCTTCTTTTTCCAGAATAATGTTTTCGTAAGCCATTTAATTCCCCCCTTCTCTATTTATTTTTCTGGTAAAGCTTTTCCTAAAGTATCATTTACTTTTTCAAGGAAAAGTATGTAGTTATGCCGTACTATCCCTCCTTTTTGCTGAATAATTTATCTAAATATAAGTTTGCTTGCTACTCAATAAATTTGAGTATAATATATCGAATGCCTTGAAGCATGGAAAACGATGTTAAAGAAAAAAGGGGACTACTGTTCTATGATGTTACAGGGCTTAGATATTCCGTTCGCACCAGGCTTTGTCCTCAACCCGGTCTGCCCTAAGCATCACAGAGCAGTAGTTTAATAAAAAAAATATAAGGGGGTTACAAACATGACTGTTTGCGTAACACCCTTATACTGTTGCAAGTTGCGTGCCAATTTTTCTATTCCAAGAAAATCTAGATGTTTTTGTCGTTATATTGGGCTTTCTAAAGCAAAAATGCATTGGCAGAAATAAAAAGAAACGATGCATAATTGAATTATTGATTCAATCCCGTATCGCTTTTCGCATATTTTAGAACATTTTAAGATTTTAGGTAGTAGGTATGGGGGCACACCTTCCTTTTAGGTATGGGGACAGAGGAATGTCCCCGTATGTTTCATCACCCCATATGCTTGCTATTTCCTTTTTAATAGCAAGCTCTCCAGTTCTTCCAGTCTTAAGTCCTTTTGCCCAACAGCCAGCAAATCGAGCAAAACCTCAATAACTGCTCTGACCTGGTAGATATCTGCAGAACCATTCTCCACTTCCGCTTCATAGATGCAAAAATGTTCGTTTTCTCTGCTCCGTAAATAATCACATGCCTGGCAATCATTACCCAGCAATGGAACTTGCTGCAGAGAACAAAATATAAAGTTGCCCAGTAAAATCGGCTTCTCCATTTTACTCACTCTTTTCTTCCGCTTCAACTAAGAACCCGGCCAGCTACCCCTCAGCTACCAAAGGTATCAATTTAACCTGAGCATAATAGCAAAATGCATCCTGCTTCAAAAAGGAACGATTAATTCTTGATTCAACGTCTGCTGCATAAATTCCTGCCGCAAAAAGAAATGCTTTTGGCTGCACTATTCAGAAGCGGGAACCAGAGACCACAGACAGTAAAAACCAGTAAAAAAGAAGCAGCCGTTTTGCAGCTGCTCTTTAAAGTCTTAATAATAGTTATTTTTTTATCAAATCATTTAAAGCTTTTAACATCGCATCAACATCAATACCGTGAGCCAATGCCCCTTGTTCCAGCGTTTCAAAAAGTGCCCCGCTGCATCCCAGGCACCCCATATTGAACTGTCCGAAAACCGGAAGAGTCTGAGGATACTTGGTCACAATTTCCTGTATCACCATGTCCTTGGTAATCAAAGCCACACCTCCAATCATAATTTAGAAGGGTTTTGTGGGATATTATTTCCCAACTTTTAAACTTGGAACCCTGCTTTAATAAAAGCAACCCCTGCAGAGGTTAACATTTTGTCATAATTATACACAGCATCCAGGCTTCATGCAATAGGAAGGCTTGCGCTTTATAAGCGTACTCCTTTTCTTATCCGGATGCGGCTGGAGAACTGCTGCGCTTTGCCTATTATATGCTGGCCTCCCCGCGTCCAACTGCGGCAGATCTCCTCTATGGCGATTTTTAAATCCAAGGCCCTCCTGCCGGTATAATGGTGGGTTCGCACCATCTCATAGCCCTGCTCCGCTATTTGCAGGCGTTCCTCCTCGTGCTGCAGGTAATACTCCGCCTTTTCCTCAAAATCATATTCATTGATATCAACAAAATGCACCCCGGGCTGGAAACCCAGATCGGCAAGCTCCTGGGAAGCTGGAGCCAGAAGCAGGGTTTTACAGGCCAGAACCTCATAATACTTGGCTAGAGGGTAACGGTAAATAGAGTCACAGCTCAAAAATATTTTAGCCCGGTTGATTTCCCCGGCATAGCGTGTTCCCACCAAAGCCCCGTCTTCTTCAGAAAAATTCTGATATCCCGGATGTTCATGATAAACAAAGCCCGGCTTGTCACTCATTTTCTCCAGTATCCGGCAACGCAAGGGATAGATTCTTTCATGCACCGCCCCCAGCATCAGATAATCTATATCCCGGTTTAAAGCATGATCATAAAAAACCTCAGTATTGGCGTGGTGAGGAAGCCACCTGAACTGGGGCCAGAACTCCGGATACCATTCGGAAAACCTGTCCCGGTAAAGCGAAAATACCCCGGGTGCATTTATCTCTCTTAACATCCTTTTACGAGACTCAATTTCGAAATGCAGGTCATGGAGCAAAACCGCCCAGGGTATGGCCAGGCCCGCAAGGCCAGTAATAACAGGGGAATTGGTCTCGGCAAATTCGTTAACAAAAACAAAGTCCGGCTTTACATCCAGGCTACGAATAATCTCATTGATATCCCCCGACCAGTGCCAAAGCTCAATATCCACCATCTTACCCAATTCCGTAAGCAAGTAGTGAAAATTGGGCGAGAGATAGCGGCTAAAATCTCCAGTCGTTACCAGTACTCTCATTTCTTTCACTCCTAAAAGTTGACTCTACTGAAAACTCCTTTTATTTCGTAAGAATTGCATAAATATGCAAGCGATTGCCCGGCACCCAGAGAAGACAAACGAAACCTCCCCCTGTCTCGGGTTCTGGCTGCTTTCCTGACATCTACATCTGCAGCAAACGATCGAGTCCTATAACCTCATTAATAAAAGAATCGCTCACAATCTTTCCCGTAATCAGGCTTTCCATACCCGAGCCCAGGTCTACAGCTACCTTGCCTAAATGGCGCGCAATATATGAAGCCAGTATTACCGCATTCACCCCTGCCCCCAGTAGGCAAAGGTCAAAGTTTTGGCGGGCAATCTGTTCCTTTACCCAGGGTATCTCTTCAAATTCATAGAGAGGGATGGCTGCCGCTATTTCGAAACCCAGGCGGTGCTTTAATTTGGTGTTTAAAACCAGAGCCGCTTGCGGCGCCAGGGCTCCAATTAAAAGAATTCTCCTGCCCGCCAGTATCCGCTCAAACCTTTCCTTCTGTGAGAACATCAATACCCGGCGCAGGTGAGCTTCAAAGTAAAATCGAGGATGGATTTGATGCAGTGCAAAAACCTTTTCCGTTAAATCTCGCGCTACCGCTTCAATGGTATTGTAGCCTACAATATCAGCTTTTTTCACTGCTTCTACGGCTTCATCCCGGGCTGCTATATTGGGAAAACGAATACCCCGATGCATAAAGCCTTCCCGGCTACCCTGGTTGGCTATTTCGGCCTCCCGGTGGCTTAAGAATTCTTCTTCGGAAAACAAAACATACTGGGCCATTACAAAAGCCTCCGTCTGTCCGATGGAAACCACCGACAACCCCTGCTTTTTTTCCAGAGCCAACCATATTTTATGCATTAATTGTGCTGAGTTAAGCCAGGGAGTATTGAAAGAAACGATAGGGGCTTCTCTAATGGAATAGGGGGAAGAACCAGGAAGCAAAGATACCCTACTGCTCCTTCCCACCCTTATTCTAATAGTTGGATTATTTCCCATCAGAATCACCTCCAAATAACTTTATTATCAAATTATGTTAAAATCCCATAGGTGTTACTTTTTCACCTTAATAACGCCATACCCGGAACTCAGCACACATGATAAATTGTGAACCAATACGAAGGAGACATGCTGAGTTCCGGAATAAAATGTGAAAGCTTAGTGCTTGAAGAGTGAATTATACCTGGTATATTAAACCTCACGCCTTACTCCTCACTTTTCTTATTAACCATCGACTCCACTGCAAAAAACCCTTTTTGTTGCATAAGGGTTGCATAAATATACAAAACGAGCGTTGGCGAAGGTGAAAGCGGGCGGGCGAAGAACGGCCTTACAATGCCTTGCAGTCGCTATTATGGGTGCTGAGCGGTATACTTATG
Organism: Syntrophomonas sp.; assembly: GCF_028707975.1. GTDB lineage: Bacteria > Bacillota > Syntrophomonadia > Syntrophomonadales > Syntrophomonadaceae > Syntrophomonas. Next base: position 2,453 of record NZ_JAQVZX010000010.1, on the reverse strand, counting down.
CACACTAATGCATATTTATTACTTTTTGCAGTGATATCACCATCTAATAAGTTAACAACTTAAGTGCCTGGCACCGCGGTCATACTCAATAGTTTTACACAGTCCCTCTTGCAATGGATAAGAGGGTTCCCAATCCAGAAGCTCAGCAGCCTTGCGCTGGTCAAAATAACTATGCATTATATCTCCCGGGCGTTCCGGTACATATACCGGCTGCAGTTGGCTGCATAGAAGTTCTTTTAAGCTGGCATACAGCTGGTTAATACTAAGCTCCTTTCCCGTTCCCAGGTTGAGAACTTCATTTTCCGCCCGGGTCAAAGCCTGGATATTAGCCTCAACTATATCAGCCACATAAATAAAATCCCGGCTCTGCTCTCCCTGTCCGAAAATCACGGGCGCTTCACCTTTTAAAAGAGAAGAAAGGAAAATAGCTACTACTCCCCCCTCCCCGTCACTGCGCTGTCGGGGGCCATACACATTGGCATAGCGCAGGATGGTGAATTTAAGACCAAATAGCCCGGCATAATACTTAAGATAGATTTCCGCCAGGTATTTGGAAAGTCCATAAAAAGAAAGCGGTTTAACCGGATGTTTTTCATCGATGCCCAGGTATAGTGGCTCACCATATATGGCGGCGGAAGAAGCATAGATTATTTTTTTCACTTTGTACTGCCGGCAGTTTTCAAAAAGGTTTAGTGAGCCAATAATATTAGTAACCGCATCAAACACTGGATTATCCCAGGAATTATTGACACTGACCTGAGCCGCATGGTGTATTACCAGCTCAGGTTTTTCAATCTGGAATACCAGGGCAATAGCCGGATCACAGAGGTCAAGTTGGTAAAAATAAGCCCGGGGATTTAACAGCTCCAGCCTCCCCGTTGAGAGGTTGTCGATTACTACCACTTCATGCCCTTCACAAATAAGCCGGTCGCATATATGAGAAGCAATGAAACCAGCGCCGCCGGTAAGCAGGATCTTCACATTAATTCTCCCTTTCAACTTAACAGGGGAAAAAAATAGAGCTAATGCATAATATGACTAGAGAAGCATTTACCTTTCTTATAATATGCATTAGCCAGCTATAGTGATAAATGTTCAGGGAGAAAGACTGGTCATAAGGGAATAACTTTTTGGTAGATCTAATCAAGAGGAGGGGTTCGGTGGGCAGGTTCATTATCTACAAGGACGATTTTGCAGAACTAACGGAAATAACCGGGCGGATCAACTATTGTTTGCGTAACCAGCTAGGCTTCTCCCTGGTGCGGATAGGGGATGCTGAAAACCAGGTCATGGCCCAGGGAACCATCATAGCGGAAGATGAAATTGCGGAGATATGGTGGGCTGAAGATGAAAACTGGACGGGGGTAACCTTGCCCAATTATCCAGCCCGTAATCGTTTGCTGGATGCAGTTCAGAAGGCAGATATTGTGGGAGTGCTCCATCAGGAGGAGGTTTTTATATGGAAACCCCTTACGGAAGAGGTCTTCTCCTACTATAATATAAAGCCTCGTCAGCTCTGTTATGCCTTTATCAATACCTATTTACCCAAATCAGATCAATTTATCAGCCTGTTGCAACACTACCGCCTGTTGCTGATAGGCAAAGCGGCCAGCAGCCTGGCTTCGCTCTTGCAAGAAAAATACGGAATAGCAGTGGCCGGAACTATTTCTATAAGCAATTACGCTGAACTGGGGCGGGTAATGGAGGAAAGCAGCAAGCTTGATTTCGATCTGGCTCTTATTTCCGCTGGTTCCAATGCCGTAATACTGGCGGTAGAACTGGCGGCACAAGGCAAAGTGGCTATTGATTTAGGCCGGGGAATGCAGCTAGAGTTTTGGAAATGAACTTTACATCTGCAACAGCGTCTCCAGGCCGATTATATTTCCCAGCCAGGGGTCAACAAATATTTCTCCACTGATCATGGTTTCCATGCACCAGCCGATGTCAAAAGCAACTTTACCCAGATATTCGGCTATATAAGCTGCCAGGATGATGGCGTTCACACCGGCGGCTAACAAGCAGAGGTCAAAGTCATAGCGGTCAAGCTGTCTTTTTACTTCCGGGATTTCTTCATAGTCATAAATACTAAGCGCAGCGACTAAATCACAATCCAGCCGGTCTTTGTATTCCTGCTGCCGTATAGTTTTGAGCCGGGGGGCCAGGGAACTGATCAGCAGCACTTTCCGGCCTCTTAACATAGCCTCGAACTTTTTCTCCTGGGAGAACATCAAAACCCTCCTGATATTAGCCTCAAACAAAAACCGGGGCTGAATAGCATAAGCCTCCAAAACCTTCTCCGCCATTTCCCGGGCCGGCTCAACCAGGCTGTTATAACCCACTATATGAGCCTTTCTAACTGCCTCCACCGTTTCGTCCCGAGCCCAAATATTGGGAAATGAAATTCCCCGGTGTCCGTGTCCACCCCGCACCCCCCGATTGGCCACCAGGGCCTC
>NZ_JAQVZX010000163.1 GCF_028707975.1 Syntrophomonas sp. | reverse complement strand
AAGCCGCCGAACTTCAAGCCCAGGTCTTCTATGACGGAAGCCCGGCTAAAAGCGTTGAATTATACGAAGCACCGACCCTCAGTTCGTCCAAGCTCTATCTCTATTCTCTGGACCTAGAAAGTTTGTTTGGCCTGGATTGCCAGTGGAATGAAGATAAACACCAATGGAAAATCCGCTATGTGGATTACCGGATTAAAGAATTGGGCAACTACCAGGAGGGTAGTTCGTGCACAGTGAAAGCCAGGTATATAGAATTGCCGCCAGATTTTAATATGCCGCCCGAATTGTCAGTAAAAAATATCACCCTGATTTCCGAGGGCTCCTATAACGGCGGTCATGCCTTCGTTTCCGGCGATGGGCAGAATTATGCCGCAACCATATCATTGGCGATTCTCCGCGACAATGAAATACAGATATATCTGGGTAAGAAAAACCGGGTGCTCTTTTACAAGCAAATGACCCTGCGGGGGGATGCGCAAAGCCATCAACTGGAAAGGCAAAAACATATCGGTCCCTTTACCGAATATATTCTGCTGAAGCCGGAACAAGGATTTATGCAAATCAAGCAGAGCGCGAAGCATAGTTTCGCAATATATTCTCAACTTCTTGAATAGCTTGTTCAGCTTATTATCATTTTAACATATCGTTTTAAACACAGAACAACATAAGCGGATGCCCAGTTGCTATTTTAGTGATTTTCAAGGTACCAGTCATAGGTCAGCTTGAGTCCCTCCCAGAGTGAAACCTTACTATGCCATCCCAGGGACTTGATTCGGCTTGTATCCAGGAGTTTGCGCGGGGTTCCGTCCGGTTTTGAACTATCCCAGATTATGTCACCCTGATAGCCTACAATTGCTGCTACCATTGCCGCCAGTTCACTTATACTGTACTCCTCGCCGCTGCCTACATTGATGATATCTGCATCATCATAATGCTTCATCAAAAAAAGGCAAGCCTCAGCCAGATCATTCACATAGAGAAATTCTCGTCGGGGGGTCCCCGTTCCCCAAAGGCAAACCTGAGGGCTGCGGGAAGGCAAGGCCTGGTGAAATTTACTTATCATAGCTGCCAATACATGCCCGTTTTCCGGGTCAAAATTATCTCCCGGACCGTAAAGGTTATTGGGCATTATGGCAATGAAGTTACATCCATATTGCGCCCGGTAAGCCCGGCACATACCTATCCCCGCTATTTTGGCTATGGCATAGGCTTGATTGCTGGGTTCCAGCTCACCCTGGAGCAGGTTTTCTTCCTTGATAGGCTGGGGGGCAAATTTAGGGTAAATGCAGGAACTGCCTAGAAAAAGCAGCTTCTTTGTCCCATACTTGCGAGCCGCTTCAAGTACATTAGCCTGAATTAGAATATTGTCGTAGATAAATTCCCCCGGCCGCAAATAATTGGCCCACATTCCGCCCACTTTAGCTGCAGCTAAAAAAACATACTCCGGCTGGTAGCTACGGAAAAACTCCTCCACCGCTTTTTGCTGGCGCAAATCCAGTATATCAAAGCTTCGGGTAAGTACATTAGTATAACCCTCGGATTGCAGACAGCGCCCCAGAGCCGAGCCAACCAGGCCCTGATGCCCGGCCAAATAAATTCTGGCGTTTTTTCTCATTTTACTCCCACCCTGTCAGTATTTCGGGCTTCTTCCCTCTTGGATAGCCCGGGCATACCATTCTATGGTTGCCGCTAATCCCTGTTCAAAAGAAATCCTGGGCCTAAAACCCAACTTTTGCAGCTTGGAGATATCCGGGCAGCGCCTGGGTGTACTTCCGGGGGGCAGCGGACCGGCAATTATCCCCACTTCCCGGCCAAAATACTTGAACAGCTGCTTGGCAACTGCGGCTATGCTTATCTCCTGGGGATTGCCTATATGATATACATTCAAGTGCTGGCCGTCTCTAAGAACAGAACTTAAGGCATCAATAAAATCATCGATATAAATAAAGGCCCGGGTCTGGCTGCCATCTCCCTGTATGGGGAAAGGAACCGCTCCCTGCGGGTGTGATTTAATAGCCTCAACCGCCCGCAGGATAAACTGGGGCAGTACATGTTCCCAGCCCATATCCGGACCATAAACATTATGCGGCCGGAAAATCAATACCCGTTCAAAACCCTTACGGCCATAATTAATGGCCATTAATTCACAGGCGATTTTCCCTCCGCCATAAGAAAAGCGAGGATTAAACGGATCTGGTATGGATAAGGGTACCGATTCACTGGTGGGTATTTGCGCGGGACTTTGATAAACTTCCGAGCTGGAGGAGAGTATCAGTTCTCCAATACCCTGCACCCGACAAGCATCTATGACATTCAGCGCACCTCGTATGGCTACATCCAGTACTAGCTCTGGTTGACTGTAAAAGAATTCGGTACCGTTAATATAAGCCAGGTGAATTAGTGAATCCATTCCCCGAGCAGCAGCAATAAGCCGCTCCCGATCGCGAATGTCCCCTTCCACGATTTCAACTTCGCCGGCTACTTCCTGTAGCCTTTCTTGCCGCCCGCGGCTATTGTTGTCATAAATCTTTAGCTCATTACCCTCACTTAGCAGTCTCTTCACCAAAGCTGTTCCGATAAAACCGGTTCCTCCAGTAAGCAGGTACTTCCTGGCCATTTCTTCACTCCCTCGCTGATTATTCTGAAACTACCCAGGACCCCTCTTCCGGTAAAACGGCCCGGGAGTGACTGCCCAAAGCCATATACCCAATACCGGACGGCAAATGAAGCTCTTTGGCCACAAAATTATTCCAAAAATCATAGATTAAAGCAGGACGAGCCAGAAGTTCACTTAAATCCTCTATCTGCATAGAAGCAAACAATGAGTGGTTATTTAAGATAAGAATTAAATTTGCTCCTCTTATAGCATCTTCCAGGCTAAGGCAAGGAATTAAGCCAAAAGCCTCTATCTCCTCAGCCCTGACTACCGGATCAAATCCCCGAAAATG
>NZ_JAQVZX010000053.1 GCF_028707975.1 Syntrophomonas sp. | reverse complement strand
AGGCGCTATCGATGCTGCTGCAGCCAGGATTGCTCCTTTTATGATAGGGATGGAGGAAATAGGCATATCATGCGGGTGCCGGAATGGTTCCGGCAGACTCATAGCTTGAGAGTAATATGATAGGTGGCTAAGATAGGCTAATCGTAAGGACTGTTAATAAGAACGGATTGCTTGCAAAATATTTTCGCGATCATCAGTATCGAAGTCTTCCCAATACCAGTAACGAAATAACTCAACTCTGGCTTCATCAGGAGAAATATCCGGTTTATCTTCTAGAATCGCAGCTTTGCTCACCAACCTCGCCATATCAAACATAGAGGCAGCCATGAAAAATCTTTCGCTCTCAGTCTTCTGCTGCATCATCTCGAATAACTTGTTTTCTACCGTTGAGCTAGTATCGTTCATTATTTAATTTCCTCCCATAATTGTCCTAAGCCGAGTTCCTTAACCCAATACTCAATATATTCCCAATCCAGTTTTTTGGCCTGGTATTTCATTATACTGCTCACATCATTTAGCTGCAGTTCAGATTTGCTGTCTTTGGCCCAAAATATCTTGGAAATGATCAAATCCTCGGGACTTACTACCCATAATGCAAAACCAGCAATAATTTTCCTGATGCGTCTCTCAAATTCAAGCTTCCGGTAAAGAGAGTCCTTGCGGATGATGAAATCAATTTTCACTACAGCTTGATAATGAATGATGTTAAACATGCTCCGTAATCGCACCGCCTCGTTTACATCATCCTCATCAATATAGAAATCCCCTGAAAATACTTCCGTAATCTTAGCAATTTGCTCAGCAGCAAGTTCAATTACAATATCAATATCTCTGGTCATGCGAGGTTGTGCATAAAAGCTGCCGGCAAGTGAACCGGAAAGCATATAGGATATATTCAGTTCTTCAAGCTTGGTTATTACCAGTTTTAATATTTGAATTTCAATTGGCAAATTCATTTTTAAAACCTGCCTTGCGAATTTGTAAACTTGAATACATTATAATGCTCCTAAGCAAAAAAGCCACTATTCTTGTGTTCGCCGGTGCAACCTTAATTAGCGACCGCAGGGGGCATCAGGAGTATCCGACAGGGTGAAGGGTGCTGCATCCATGCTTCGCCACGCTCGCTTTGTATACTTATGCAACCCTTATGTAACAAAAAGGGTTTTTGCAGGGGAATCAAAGTTATAAAGAAGTGTGATTAGACAGCAGGCTATGGCATCCTTGAATAATCTATAGTTAAACCTTAATATAAGATAGAGATGAAGCATATGGAAGAGATGATGGGTTTAGAACCTCTGCTAGCCGAAAGGAATGAACGTCAAGGTGAACACGAAAGAACAGTGCGAAAGATTCATCGATATTATGGCCAGATTTACCGTATATACCGGCATATATCTGCCTGATGATATACATGCCAAATTAAAGGAACTGAGAGAAAAAGAAGATAGCGCTCTGGCTACGATTGTTTATGATGCCATGTTCGAAGATATGAAGCTGGCAGGCGAGTCGCATCGGCCACTTTGCCAGGATACCGGCGTAATTCAATATTTTGTCCAAGTGGGAACCGGGTTTCCGCTGCTTGACGAGATAGAGGATTGCCTGCGTGAAGCAGTGAAGCGGGCCACCATCCTTGGCCCGCTTCGCCATAATGCGGTGGAGGTTTTTGACGAGAAAAACACCGGCAACAATGTCGGCAAGAGAATTCCCTGGATTGACTGGGAGATTATACCTGATAGCGATGAAGCGAAAATCTATGTATATATGGCCGGGGGCGGCTGCAGCCTTCCCGGAATAGCCAGAGTATTGATGCCCCTGGAAGGATACGAAGGCGTTGTGAAACTGGTATTTGACCAGATTACTTCTTATGGAATAAATGCCTGTCCCCCTCTCCTGGTCGGCATTGGTATCGCCGGCTCGGTAGAGGTAGCAGCCAAATTGTCCAAGAAGGCCCTGCTGCGTCCTATAGGTTCCCAGAACAGCAATCCTCGCGGAGCCGAGCTTGAGGCCAGGATTGAAGCTGGACTGAATGCAATAAAAATAGGACCGGGTGGTCTTATGGGAGAGAATTCTGTCCTGGGCGTACATATTGAAGAAGCAGCCCGTCACCCGGCCACCATAGCGGTCGGTCTGTCTACCGGCTGCTGGGCCCATCGGAGAGCGGTGATTAAATTCAAAGCCGATATGGAGTATGAAACGATTTCGCATAAAGGGGCCATTCTATGAGCAAAAAGATATTAACAACACCGATTCAGAATGAAGAGCTGGAATCATTGGCGATTGGCGATATTATTTATTTGAATGGATATCTGGTAAGTAGCCGGGATGATGTTCATCAACGATTGATCAAACAGCATAAGCAACTGCCGGTCGATCTTGCTGGTAAGGCTATATTCCACGCCGGACCAATTATGCAGGAAATAGCAGGACAGCCGGGGAGGTACCGGGTAATCTCCATTGGGCCGACCACCAGCATGCGTATGGAAAAATACGAAAAAGAGTTCATCGCTCAAACCGGGTTGAAGCTGATGGTAGGCAAAGGCGGCATGGGTCAGGATACTGCTGCCGGCTGTCGGGAATACAAGGCCATTCATGCAGTGTTCCCCGGAGGCTGTGCGGTGCTGGCGGCCAATTCTGTGGAAGAGGTTGAAGCCGTGGAATGGTTGGATTTGGGTATGCCGGAAGCTATGTGGGTAATGCGGGTGAAGGAATTCGGACCTCTGATTGTTTCCATTGATACTCGGGGAAACAATCTTTTCGAGAATAACAAAAAGGCCTTCAATCTCAAGAAGGAAGCCATCGTTGAGGAAATTTGCCGGCATGTCGATTATCTGGAATAGCATTATTGCTCGTACCCTGGGAACCCTTTATAGCATCGAAGAATGAAGTGGCTACTTTTCACCATGTACACTATATCCCTGGCCTGGGTGGTATGTTTTCTGGTCTACCGGGGTGGTCTGCTTCTAGAAATAGGGGTTTAAGCTGGCAAATTATCATCTATTCATTTTTTCGCAAACAAGAACGATGGAAGAGATACCCTTCAGGATAAAACCTGGAGGGCTATTTTTTTCAAGTGGGTGTCAAATTGGGTGTCAATTGCTTTGACGGCTAAAAAGGAAAAAATAAAGGGGCTGCAAAGCCCCTATTTTTCATATGGTGCGGATGAGAGGACTCGAACCTCCACGGTGTTATCCGCCAGATCCTAAGTCTGGTGCGTCTGCCAATTCCGCCACATCCGCATTTCGTACACGAATTATTATACCTTCATCTAGTGATTATTTCAACTGCTATTCTAGATTGTCGATACCCCATTACCCCCTTTTTTCTTACTGGTGTATACTATTTATTGAGAGTTAAATTTCTACAACATTAGTAATATTTTTTGCAGCAAGAAATGGGGGAATGAATGTGACAGTTGTGAAGAAATTATCTCATGCCGGTTCCTGGCGGGAAGAATACCGGCAAAAGCTTTGCTCAGCCGAAGATGTTGCTGCCTTGATAAAAAACAATGCCATAATTGCTATGGCGGGAGGGACATCCATCCCCAAAGGTTTTGCGGCAGCGCTAAGCAAGCGAGCCCATCGCTTTGCAGCCAGGAAGCAGGGCTGGATATAGCAGGCATGGGGGATAAATATGGTGAGGAATAATGAGTTGATAAGGGGATTTTGTGGCAGGATAAAAATTGCATTATTCATGATATTTTTCCTGTTGCTGGCTTACTCATCAAGCAGTGAAGCAGCCAGCAAGCTGGAGCAATTTCCGGCGGCTAAAGAAGCCGGGCAGCCGGGCCAGTTACTGTGGAAGCTGTCAGGATTGGGTAAATTAAGCACAGATATTGTTTTTGCTCCCAATGGCAACCTGCTTTTTCCGTCTAACAATAAACTGATTTGCATTAATCCCGAAGGGAAGCTGATATGGGAGATGCAGGGCAAAGGGAAGGGCTCGCTGGGAAGCCCGGTTCTGACTGAAGACGGGGCCATTTTTTTCGCCGGCGGTTCCGTCATCCAGGAGGGCAAATTGAACGGGGCTCTGGGTTGGGATTTTTCCGTCTATGGCGAGGGGAAGGGGCAGAAAACGCCGTTATTGGCTCACGGTCCGGGTAACATATTATACCTGCCATTGTCTGATGCTCTTTATGCGGTCGATACGGTGGGACACTATGTATGGATGCTTTCACCCTGGGAATCTTCAGATGGCAGAACCAGCAAGTTAATCAATCCCAGGACCTTTTTGGCCTGTACCGCCGATGAGCAGGCTTTTTATCTTGTTTTTGGGGATAAGGCGGGCAATTACAAACTGGCGGCTATAAATGCCAAAGGGGAATATCTGTGGAAATATTGGCTGGGGGATATAAGCTCCGCTTACCTTTTAACAGATAATGAAGGAAAACTCTATGCCAGTGTTAATTTCAAGAAGGGCTCGCGGGGCAACAAGGGAAGCAAGCTGAACCAGGGCAAGGTTTACTGTTTTAAGAATAGCAGTGGCAATTCACCCCTCTGGAGCAGTTCTTTTTCAGTGGCTAATCAGATAACAGCGCCGGTACTGGGTAATTCTAAAACCCTGTACTTTACAGGTGGCAATAAGCTTTATGCTCTTGATACGGAAAAGGGCAAAGTCCTTTGGGATACCCCGCTGCTAAAGCTGGTATCCACCCCGGCCGTAAGTCCGAACGGTTATATTTATGGAGGCAGCAGTGACGGCTACTTCTTTGCGGTCAAGCCATCAGGGCGCTTGGCCTGGTTTCGTCAGTTGGATGGAGCTGTGGAGAGGGCGCCTCTGGTGGGAACGGATAATTTCATATATGTTCATACCGGTAAAGGGAATCTCTACAAAATCAAGGATAATTTCAAGGAAAGCTAACAAGAAAAGTGAGAAGTTAAGGTTGTTTTCTTACTTACATCTTACTGTTCAAGCGTCTGCTAACCCACTTTTCGCCGATGGTCGTGTCCCCTAACTTTTATCATCTCCGGCAGAAGACAAATAAAAGAGGTAAAATATGATTATTTTTAAGCATAAGACAAAGTGGAAAAGAGCAATAGTGGCAAACTTGCTGGTTTTATTTCTGGCGCTTCAGCCTGTGGCTTCAGTCATGGCTTTTAGTGATATGGAGGGGCACTGGTCTAAGCCTGTAGTTTCCCGGGCAGCTACGCTTGATTTCATTAAGGGTTATCCTGACAATTGCTTCCAGCCGGAAAAGGAAATCAGCCAAATGGAAGCCCTGGTTTTATTCATGCGGGCCGTAGGCCTGGACAACGATAAAACTGCAGCAAAAAAGAGCAAAAAGGAAGCTCCCCGGCCGCTCAAAGCTCCAGAAGTGCCCTGGGGACAAAACTATATGGATACAGCGGTGGAAAATGAACTGCTGGATAATAAATGGCTGTATGAATTTCAGGCTGACCGCCCGGCTACTCGGCTTCAGGTGGTTTCTTTGCTTTGTCGTCTTCTGCAATTGCCGATTGCAGATTCCGTCTCTTCCGGAGAAAATACCTTTTCCGACCTGGATAGCACTTCTTTCGAATATATTCCATATATAATAGCTTTATCTCAGGCCGGTATTATGAAAGGTTATGAAGATGGCACTTTCAGGCCCGAGCGCAGTTTAAAACGCAGTGAGGCCGCAGCCCTTTTGAGCAGTTTAATGGAACAGAACTGGGTTAAGACAGATGCTTCCAGGATACTGGAAGGCTGGGTAGAAAAAATCATTATGGATAAAAACAAAGGCGAGATAGAATTGCGCTCTCTTTCTGGAGTGAAAAAAGTAAAGCTTGATCCTGGCCTGCAATGTTTTACCGGAACAAGGGAATGCCAGCTGCGCGATACTTTGGACTACCGGGTGGAGGTTTTGTTGAACCAGAAAAAGCAGGCCGCTTGCATCTTTATAATTGAAAAAAAGAAATTTATCGCTGCGGAGGATAAGATAACGGGTACCGTCAAATCAGTCTTAATAGGTTTAGACAGCGTACTGGTAATCAATGATTTGAATTGCGAGGAAAGACGGCTTCCCTTGTCCTGGGGCGCGCTTATCGATAGTGAGGGTAAAGTCAGGGTTAAGAGTTTTACTTCTTTGAAGCCGGGTACTTTCGTCACTGCCCAGCTGGCAGAGGGGCAGGTGCAAAAAGTAACGGTTTTAGATACCAAAACGATTTCTGGTACTATTCAAGATTTAAGCGGGCGCAGGCTAACCCTGGCGAAAAAGGGCTCCAGCACCAAGAGCGGCAAGCCGGAATGGTTTAATTACTGGGATCGAGCCCGGATAGTGGACAAAAATGGCCGGGCCTTGGGCGGGGTTTCAAGAGGTGATGCCATAAAGGTTATTTATCTTGATCCCAACCCCGGGGAAATAGATGATGAAATACCGTTGGAAATAATGCTTAGCTCCCGACCAGCCCTGAAAAAGGTCAAGGCTGAGGTGGAAAAGCTCATTATTTTGGACAATTATTATAAGTTAACCGTAAAAAAGAATAAAGACTATGAAGTGGATAAATCGCTGCAGATTTATTCTTCCAGCGGTGGTGAGATTCAATTCAATAGTCTTAATGTTGGCGATAAGGTTGAAATGGAAGTTGATGGAGCCGGGGTAGTAATGAAGATTACCCTTTTGTAATTTGCTGCAAACTTTATAATACTGCCAAGTTATACGGTAATTCATCGTAATACTAGCTTCATAAATATCAGAAGGTCCTTTTATTTTTTTGGTTCTAAGTGAAGGATGTTTGGGGTTTTGATCCATTATTTCAAGCTTACTTTTCAAGCGATCAGTTGGAAGGTAGTTTTGGAAAACCATGGTGATAACTGGGTTTTGTGCCTATCACAAAAAGGTCAAACAAAGAACATTGGCTCTGATTTGCCAGCATATCGGCATAATTTCCTGAAAAAGGCAGGAGGCTTTTTGTCTAACCCGGAGAGCCGTATATATGACTGCTCAATATTGTATATCAGGTTTGAATTAACAGGTATTATGTTATAAACTGCTAGATATAGTTGTCAAGGGATAATTTAATATAACTCTTGTCATATCGCTGAGTCTTCGGTTTTACCGGAGAGCGGGGGACCCAATCTATCTAAAGGGGTGAATCTGGATTTTCCAGTAGGGCTATCCCTGGCCCGAACCCGTCAGCTAACCTCGTAAGCGTGTAAGGGAGACCAGGGCACATATAGTATTTTAATGGCCAAAGGCGTCTTTCTTTGGCCATTTGTTTTTTAAGTCAAATTTCGTAATAGTAAAAACTACTTACAAAACACAAAATCTTGGCCCGGGTCTTTCGCAGACCATATTCCTTATTAGGAATATCTAAAACAAAGGAGTGATGGACTAGAAGAAAGACAGGATTATTTGAATTCTATTGATTAATCATGACTACAAAATCAGGAGTGATCAGTCATAAAAGGCAATAAAATATTATCACCTGAAATTGAATTGAGGTTTCCATCGAAAGAAGATGGAAAGGGTATCTGGGAACTGGTTAAATCTACCCGGGTACTGGATCTAAATTCAGCCTATAGCTACCTGTTGCTAAGTAAATATTTCAATGAAACCTGTGTGGTTGCGGAAGCAGATGGTATAATTGCAGGCTTTGTTTCTGCTTTTCATCCACCGCAGCAGCCGGAAGTGATTTTTGTCTGGCAGGTAGCGGTAGATGAGGCATTTAGACGCCACCGACTGGGTATGAATATGTTAAAGCACCTGTTAGCCAGAAAGGCTTGCAGCAATAGCCGTTACCTGGAGATAACGGTTAACCCTTCCAATCATGCCGCCTATAATTTATACCGCAAGCTGGCCGATGAACTCGGAACATCCTGTGTGGAAGAGGAATGCTTCCCCTCCCGGTTGTTCCCAGGTGGACAACACGAAGAGGAAATTATGCTGCGTATAGGCCCCTTAATGTAGAACCAGGCCTGAAAGGAGCGTGTTTTGCGTGAATAGTTTAAAAGTTTTTGATGAGTTGGAATCGGAAGTACGGAGTTATTGCCGTAGTTTCCCCACAGTTTTCACCGAGGCCAGTGGTTACCGGCTCTGGGATAAGGAAAATAAGGAATATATAGATTTTTTTTCCGGGGCGGGAGCCCTTAATTACGGCCATAATCCCCCGCAAATAAAGGTAAAAATTATAGAATATCTAAACCATGATGGTATAGTTCATAGCCTCGATATGGCTACCGAAGCCAAAAAGGAATTTCTAGAGCAATTTAACCAGATTATCCTGAACCCGCGGAAAATGAAATACAAAATAATGTTTACCGGTCCTACCGGCACTAATGCGGTAGAAAGTTCATTGAAACTGGCCCGCAAAGTTACTGGAAGAGACAGTATCATGTGCTTTACCAATGCTTTTCACGGCATGACTATGGGTTCTCTGTCCATAACCGGCAATGCCAAAAAACGGCAGGGGGCAGGTATTCCCCTGGGTAATGCAGTTTTCATGCCCTATGATGGATATTTGGGCGAAAATGCAGATACAGTTGATTATATCCGCAGGTATCTTGACGATAGTTCCAGCGGTGTCTCCCTGCCAGCAGCTATTATTCTGGAAACCCTGCAGGGGGAAGGTGGTTTGAATGTAGCCAGTTATGAATGGTTAAGACGGATAGAAACTCTCTGCCGGGAAAAAGATATTCTCCTGATTGTTGACGATATCCAGGCTGGCTGCGGCCGTACCGGAACCTTCTTTAGCTTTGAGCCGGCAGGTATCAGCCCGGATATCATCTGCCTTTCCAAATCAATCAGCGGTTATGGTCTTCCCATGGCCATTACCCTGATTAAACCGGAGTTGGATATTTGGTCGGCAGGCGAACATAACGGTACCTTCCGGGGGCATAACCTGGCCTTTATAACTGCTACCGAGTCCCTGAATTATTGGAAAGAAGGTACTTTATCTAAACAAGTCGGAAATATGGAAAAAGATATACGTAATTTCCTGGCAAAGATGGTTAAAGAACACTCGGAAATTAAGGGTGAAGTCCGGGGCAGGGGTTTCATGCAGGGAATAGCCTGCGGAGTTGACGGTTTGGCTGAAAAAATCTGCTCCATTGCCTTCGCTAGTGGTTTAATCATGGAGACATCAGGTGCTAAAGACGAAGTAATTAAGATTATGCCGCCTTTGACTATAGATGAATCCGGCCTGCGGGAAGGTTTAAACATATTAAAAAATAGCATTGAAGATATAAAGGTGCAGTCATTTATTAATTCCAAAAGGAAAAACGTCTCTAACCAGAAACGCCTGCGGGCTTCAGGCTAAATACAGCCAAAGTGATTTGCCCCATAATTAATTTAAGGATTCTACTGCAAAAACCCCCTTTTTATGCAAGATGATGCATATTTATAACGTTTTGCAGTGGAATCATTTAAGGAGATAGCATCATGATTGTAAAACAGTTGGAAGACATTATTGGTAGCGAAAGTGATATTGATACGGATACCTGGAGAAGTTTTCGGCTCCTCCTGAAAAAAGATGGTATGGGCTTCTCTATGCACCATACCGTGATTAAAGCCGGTACGGAGACTTATATCTGGTACAAAAATCATGTGGAGGCGGTGTACTGCGTTCAGGGTAATGGTGAGATAGAGATTATTGATAGCAATGATGTTTATCCCATTAAAAGAGGTACGCTTTATGCCCTCAATGGACATGAAAAGCATAAGCTGCGGGCAAAATCGGATATGCACATGGTCTGTGTATTCAATCCGCCTGTAACCGGCAGAGAGGTTCACCAGGAAGATGGCTCCTATCCGCTGGTGGAAGGATAGTACTATTTTTAAACAGGGCTACCAGCGGGTGAAAACCACAACCTGGTACCCGGATAACAATGCTTGAATTTTTTGTCTTATGAATAATTTTATAATTTTAAGTGGGACAAATATCAGGCTTACCGATAGCTTGTCAGGTTTATTAAGCATAAATAATGCAATCATACACTTGCCCAAGCCGTTTTCGCGATTTTATATCATAATTTACTTGCCAGGACGCATATTTCGTATTATTATTGGATATCGTAAGGCTAATTTCTTACTTGAAATGGTCTGCCAGAAAAGTTATAATACTCTTTGCGGGCGGGTGTAGCTCAGTGGTAGAGCCCCAGCCTTCCAAGCTGGTTGCGAGGGTTCGATTCCCTCTACCCGCTCCATATTTATGTCCCCGTAGCTCAGCTGGACAGAGCAACGGCCTTCTAAGCCGTGGGCCGGGGGTTCGAATCCCTCCGGGGACGCCACTTAATTTGTCCGGCCTTTACATGGTGGATGTAGCTCAGTCGGCTAGAGCACCAGATTGTGGCTCTGGGGGCCGTGGGTTCAAGTCCCATCATCCACCCCATTTTACCCTTGACAGCCCGGTAGTATCTTAGTTATACTCAGTACCGTTGGGGTGTAGCCAAGCGGTAAGGCAACGGACTTTGACTCCGTCATTCGTTGGTTCGAATCCAGCCACCCCAGCCATAATATTATAAGGGCCATTAGCTCAGGAGGTAGAGCACCTGACTTTTAATCAGGGTGTCGGAGGTTCGAGTCCTCCATGGCTCACCATAGCAAACAAGTAGCCCTCCTATCTTGGAGGGCTTTTGTGTGACCTTCGGCAATTCCTCATTTTGGCAAAAGGTTACATAGCACTTCAAATATTTATTTTCCACTTTATATTTCGATAACGAACTGTCTTTACAATCCCTGATTATATTATCAATAGGGAGATTGTGGTATAATTAATTCAGTGGAACCCCTCATGGCCGGGGGCCACAACCACCGATGAAAAGTGATTTAGTAGGGGCTTGAATGGTAAGATGTAGGCAGGAAATGAACTAAACCCCTCACTCCTCACTTTTCTTACTAAGAAGATTATAAAAACTCTAACTCCCTGTTGGAAAGGCTTTATTCCAGGTGGGACGCAAGGCTACCAAGGATGATATAGAGACGGCTATAACGATATAGAAGCCTTAAAGAAAAAGGGAGGGGAAAGGGATGACGGATAGGGAGATACTTGAATTATTACTAAAAAACCAAACCACCATGCAGGAATCCATAACACAGGTTAATACTCGTTTGGATAATCTGGAAACTAAGGTCGATAAAGTTGACGCCAGCCAGGTACGCATGGAAAACGAGCTGACCGAAAAGGTCAGGGCTTTATTCGATGCCCGGGAAGTACAGAACGACATTAACGAACGTATTATTACGGCCTTAGACCGCATTGAAGCAAAGGTCGATGTGTTACAACTTGAGACTGCCCACCTGCGTAGAGTTAAATAAATAATAATTGTTTTCTATGGAGAGTAATAATGGACAATGTACCTTTATAAGGTACTTGTCTTTGCCTTGCACTGTAAAAGTGTTTAGTCAGGAATTGTTAAAACCTTCTGATAAGTTTATCCGTTTTGCACTTAAGGACTCGTGACATGGATTATAAGGAGCGAATTTATTTTAGGAGGGTAAGGCCAAATGATTGAACACGGTAAAGTTATCCCTGATTTTAAAACATTTCAAGAAGCCAGGGAATTCATTTTAGAATCATCTTGGTATGGATTTCTAACTATATAAGACCCCATCACCCAGTTTTACTGGTTTTCCCTTCTAAACCTGGCAATATGCTGGAATTTGCAACTTGACCTTAAAAAGTAAGTAGCCTAGGCTATTAATATAAAATAAATTAATAGGCAGGCCGAAGTTTCTGGTATAGAAACGCGGGGAAACCATTTTTGGGGCGAGTTTCCGGTTCCTGGAGTAATATGGCCAGGAAGGGGATAGGGCTGACCCGAGCCCGAGCCCGTCAGCTAACCTCGTAGGCGACACGGGTGTTGCAGGTTTTTATCTCTTAGACATAGTTTAGATAAGTATTATCCAGCATAATCCAGGTTCCGCATTTGGCGGAGGGAGTTTTTGCTCTCTCCTTGCTTTGTATTCCTGGCCCCACAAATTTATCCGTTTTTCTTGCCTGCCGGTAAGGAGTTTTTCTATGCAACAATTACAAATCTTATTGCGCCGCTCACGCAGCAGGTGCTTGCTTCTGGCGTTTCTGCTATTATTTTGCTTCTCCTTTTTAATGGGATGTGGGTCCAAGACCGGGGGAGATAGCGGCAGCAAGGACGGAAGCGACAAGCCCAGGCTGGTTCTGGTCGATGTTAGCTGGGACAGTATCAAAGTGCATAACCGGATAGTAGGCTATATTCTGCAACACGGTTATGGCTATCCCGAACCGCAATACCTGTTTGCGGAAACCCTGCCAGCTCTTCAAGGAATGGTAAAGGGAAATATCGATATTTATATGGAGGTTTGGGCCGACAATATCGAGGAAGCCTGGGAAGAGGCCCTGGCTTCAGGCAAGGT
>NZ_JAQVZX010000009.1 GCF_028707975.1 Syntrophomonas sp. | reverse complement strand
CTAAACCAGGAAAATCTCCACTCTGCTTTTATGAGCCTGGTAGAAACTGTAGAATAGGCTTTTTTACTTTTCCCGCACCAAAAAGAAAGCCCCTGAAAGGGGCTTAATAAGGAGAGTTGTATTATTACACTGCTTAATTAATAATCCAGTTTTATTCAAGCATAATAAAGATCTTGTCCGCCGGTAAACAGAACTGGCAGCTATCGCCTCGGCTAAGGTTAATAACATCTGTTCGAGGTATCCGTGCTTCTAAAATCTTTTCGCCCCCGCTTCCTGCAAGGGAGCAGCGGATTATATAGCTGGATATCTCTTCTATAACCTCTTCAACCAGAACTGCAACGAGGTTTTCCTCCTGGTTATTAATCTGAATATACTCTGGGCGTATGCCCAGGGTCACCAGTTGCCCCGGTTTCCACCCTTCTCCCGGAGCTTTTCCCGCTTTAAGCCTGGTTCCCGTGCCACTTAATTCCAGATTCAGGCTACTATTCTCCACTTCACGAACAACCGCCGGGAGAAAGTTCTTGACCCCGGTCAAACGGGCTGCGGTCCGGTTGGAGGGTCGATTGACCACCTTTCCTTTTTCTCCGAATTGCAGCAAACGCCCGGCTTCATAAACCGCTATCTTGGAGCTCAGCTTATAAGCCTCGGCCAAATTATGAGTTACAAAAAGAATATGGCCGGGGAAAAATTCATGAATTTCCAGGAGTTCTTCCTCCAGCCGCTCTTTAACAATACTGTCCAATGCGGAAAAGGGTTCATCGAGCAAGAGCACCTCCGGTTCGGAAACCAGAGCCCGGGCCAGGGCCACCCGCTGCTGCTGCCCAGCCGACAACTGCCCGGGAAAACGTTTTTCCAAACCGGATAGACGCATTTTCTGCAGCCATAGCCTAACTTTTTCTTTAATATCCTCTACCGGCAATTGCCGTATGCCAAAGGCGATATTGTTAAAAACATCCATATGGGGGAAAAGGGCATAATTCTGAAAAACAAAACCCATATTTCTTTCCCGGGACTTAATATTAACCCCGCTGCTGGAATCAAACAACAGTCTATCATCCAGGGCTATCCGCCCTTCATCGGCCTGTATCAGACCGGCAATACACTTCAAGGTCATGGTCTTGCCGCAGCCGGAGGGTCCTAAAATAGCCAGTATCTCTCGCTCCACGGCAAAAGATACCTCCAGTTTAAAGCCAGGCAGTGATTTCTTAATCTCTATATCCAGCATCCATCACTACCTCCTTTACCATGGGCTGGCCGCTCCTCCAGGAAGAATACTGGCGGCTCTTCCAGTAATTCAAGGCAATGATACTGGCAAAGGAGATTACCAGAATGGCCAGTACCCATTTCAGAGCCTGATCTGAACGCCCGGCTTCCACCGCAAAATATATCGCCAGAGGCGCGGTCTGGGTTCTTCCTGGGATATTCCCCGCCAGCATCAAAGTGGCCCCGAATTCACCCAGGGAACGGGCAAAGGCCAGAATAGTGCCAGCGGCTATACCCGGCCAGGCCAACGGCATACTAACCTTCCAAAAGACGGCCCATTCCGTAGCCCCCAGAGTACGGGCGGCATCTTCGAGGTTGGGCTGTATTTGTTCGAAGGCAGCCCGGGTGGCCTGGTACATCAGAGGAAAAGCTACCACAGTGGAAGCAATCACCGTTGCCGACCAGGAAAATATCACCGTTTTATCAAAATACAGCAATAGTTGCCCCAGGGGGCCGTTTTTCCCAAAGATAAGTAAGAGTCCAAATCCTACAACAGTGGGGGGCAAGACCAGGGGAAGAATAAATAAGCCGTCCAGCAGGTTCTTGCCCTTAAAATCTCCATAGGCCATCCAACGAGCGGCAACAATGCCTAGGATAAAGGTAATTAGGGTTGCGGTGCCCGCTGTTTTAAGTGAAATCCATATCGGAATTAATTCGGCTTCGGTCATGATTACACCGCCCTTACCGGCTATCCTTAAGCACTACTTGACCAGCGCGAAACCGTATTTGGCAAATACATCTTGAGCGGCGGCGCTGCTGAGGAAATCCACGAAACTCTGAGCCGCTTCCGGGTTCTTGCTGGCTTTAACTACTGCTGCCGGGTATACGATGGGGGTATGAGTATTTTCTTCTGCTATGCTGAGTATCTGCACCTTGTCTGATATCTTGGCATCAGTCAGATAAACCATCCCGGCTTCAACATTACCGCTTTCAACGTAAGCCAAAACCTGTCTTACATCTTTGGCATAAACCACTTTGTCCTTTACCGCATCCCACAAACCCATTTTAGTAAGGGTTTCCTTGGCATATTTCCCAGCCGGAACCGAATCAGGTTCGCCCAGAGCGATAAGCGAAGCTTCCTTCAGCGTGCTGAAGCCTTTGACCTTGGCTGAATCTTTGGGACCAACTAATACCAAGCGGTTCTTCAAGAGATCTTTGCAGCTCTCATCTACAATGAGCTTCTTGTCCTGCAGGGCCTTCATTTGCTTGGTGGCAGCAGAAATAAACACATCAGCGGGAGCACCCTGTTCAATCTGTTGTTGCAGGGCACCCGATGAACCGAAGTTAAAAGTGAGTTTTACATTTTTATTTTGCTTCTCATAGAGACCTTTCATCTCATTCATGGTATCAGTCAGGCTGGCAGCAGCGGAGATAATGAGTTCACCGCTTACCGCTTTAGCCTGAGGCTCTGCTGTAACTTCTGCTTTGGGCGTAGTAACACTGGGCGCCGCCTTGGCCGGAGCAGCAGCTTGAGTGGCAGCAAGCAGGTAACGACCAAATACATAACCCACTTTTCCATCCGCTGCGGTTACTTTATACCAATCACCTGATTTCTCAGCAATGGTCATCAGGCTCCCCCGAGTATAGGATTTTATAACCTTATAATTCATTCCCGGACCGGTTCTGAAGTTTAAAGCATTGGCATTGACCGAGCACTGAGCCCCGGCTTTCCACTGCAGATTACCAGCAGATGATGGGTTGGCCGCGAAAGCTGTTCCTGCCATACAAAGCACAAAAATCAACGCCACTAAAATGCTAATCCGGGCTTTTGCCTTTTTGTTATATAACATTGGTTTTTCCTCCTTTTAAGTCATTGACTATTTTCAGGAAAGGTTTAAACACAGTTCAAGTACTAAAACAGTTTTCATCATACTACAATTGCTGCAAATCCTGTGTTCACAGGAAGGGCATGCTTATCTCCTCCCATCCTTTGACCATGTGTTTAAGCTCCCCTTAAATCCCAATGCCATTTATTATGGCTTTACCCCATTTATGTATGGTTATGATTAATAATATAACATACTTTAACTAAAGATAACACAACTTTGCATCAGGCTTGTATTATGCTAGAATATCATCAGGTTTGGAGGTTTTAACAATTATGAAAGAAGACAATTCATTAACTCCTCAAGAAGTAGCCAGGATGTTAAAAATAACCAAATATACAGTATATGAAATGGTAAAGCGCGGAGAACTTCCAGCCTATCGAATAGGTCGGAAAATCCGGATTCAGCAGCATGATGTTGAGGCCTATATAAAGCAAGGGAAGAAATTAAAATCTACGGAAGCAGATATACTTATAGGATCTAAACCTCAACCTGTCCGCCAGGATTACTTTTCAAACTCTCCAGGCCTGGTGATTTGTGGTCAAGATTTGCTTTTAGACATCCTGGGCCGTTACCTGGAAAACCATAGCCAGGGTTGCCGGGCATTTCGCCATAATACTGGCAGTTTTGCCGGAGTTCTTCAGCTTTATCAGGGGAAATCGGATATGGCTGGTATTCATCTCTGGGATAGTGACAGTGAAAGCTATAACATACCTTATGTCCGCCGCATGGTTCCTGGTATACCTACTTTGATAATACACCTGGCCATGCGCCTGCAAGGCTTTTATGTAGCCCGCGGCAACCCCCTGGGAATTAAAGGATGGGAGGATTTGAGCCTTCCTGATCTTCGTTTTGTCAACCGGGAACCCGGTTGCGGTACGCGGGTGCTTTTAGACGAGCATTTGTATCAAATGAAACTAGACCGGCGCAAGATTATTGGCTACGAAAGGGAAGAAAATTCACACCTGGCAGTAGCCAGTGCGGTAGCCCGGGGAACAGCAGACCTGGCTCTGGGCAACGAGAAGGCTGCCATGCAGGTACGGGACATTGAATTTATTCCTCTGCAAAAAGAGCGCTACGAGCTGGTAATTAGAAAAGAGGACCTCGACAAGGCAGAGATAAAGGCGGTTCTGGACATACTTTCATCCACAGCCTTTAAGTCTGAATTAGAGGGTCTGGGGGATTATTGTATGGAGGAAACCGGAAGGATAGTGGCAGAGATATAGCTTTTATATTAGTTCTTCCTATGGTATTTTCCTGTTCATTGTAGAAATAGGTTGAACATGGTTCAATCATTTACTAAACCATGTTCATATAAGTTTGGTATCCTTGGGCATACCCCTTTTTAAAATAGACATGGCCTTCTTCAGATTAAATTTTCTTTCCAGGTAATATTCCAGGTATTTCTCTAAAAAATACTCCAATTCTTTCAGTGCCTTATTTGAGACCCTTACCCTTTCCACAGTAGCCAGCCGTGATCTTCCCAGAAATCCGATCAAAGCCAGGGTCTCTTTGGACAGGCTAACTGCTCCAGAAGACTGATAGCTGCAATCCCGGCACAACATTCCTCCATCAGGAAGGCTAAAAAGCTTTAAGTCATCCTTATTCCCACAAAGCACACAATGATCCAGTACCGGACTGTAACCCAAATTTACCAGCAAACTCATCTCAAAATACCTGATAAGTAAGGGATTGTAGCCGCTCTGGTTGAGAAAAGAGAGAACCTCCAGGGTTGTGGTATAGAGGCGGGGAATGGCTATGCCATCCATCAAACTCTTATCCAACAATTCCATTAGATACAGGGCATAGAGGGAGCGGTCAAAATCCTCCCGGGTATTGCCATAAAATTCTAGCAATTTGCCCTGGGTAATCAAACTCATCCCTTTACCCCGGCTAAAAAAAAGCGATGAATGACAAAATGGCTGAACACAAGCCCGTAAACTGCTGCGGGGCTTTTTGATTCCCCGGGCCACTGCTTTCATTTTCCCCTCATGTTCGCTAAATATAGTAACCAGTTTGTCGCTTTCCCGGTAATCCATATTCTTTATTACTATGGCCCGACTACGAAGATACATTTACTTCCCACCCCAGACTACACTGCTTACTTTTACCGGTTCATTGACTATTTGAGCCGGCAAACCGCTGCTCTGGCTTACTTCCTTCATAAATTCTCATAAATTCTCCTGCCTCTTCCGGGCTTACACAGCCATAATCAAAGGCCAGATAAAGCTTACGGGCGTCCCGTACTCCCAAAACACTCAAGCGCTGACAAAATAATTCGGGGTTTTGGGCATACTCATAGTTCACATAGGCAAAGATTACCCCGTTGAACTTGCTCATCCGGCTCTGTAGCGTAACTTCTCCGGTACCGCTTTTACAATCACTATAATGTGATACAGCCATTATTCGACGAGTAATAATGGAGAGAGAGTACTGGTTCTTAACCAGGGCCAGTCGAGGGATTCCAACAATCACTGCGGGACAGCCAACTTCCTGGGCTAAATCCCGTATAGTTTCCACTCTCATTCCATCCAGCATATAAGTATGAACTGCAAACCCTGCCAGTTCAGGGACTAGTATAATATCCGGAACCATCCCCAGAGTGGGGAGATGGTGTCCTCCATCAAATACTACTACCCGGTAGGCCTGAGCAGCTATGCGGGGTAAATATTCCTGTCCATCTTTACTGCTATGCCAGGTGTCCATTGCGGAACACTCGATAATGACCTGGTAGTTCTCGGCCAGAATTTTTTCTATTTCATTTTTAAACCCTTGACTGGGGCCGGGAATTACCGCCGCCACTCTACTGGTCTGGAGAGGAATAGCAGTCTGTCTTAACCCCGGATTATACAGAAAGTCAAGATTGCATGAGGAGCTAACCCACCTACCATAGAAATCCAATACCCGGTTGTAACCCAGGTTTTTCAAGCATTCGCTGGGATTATTGATCATTATGGCAATATAAAAAGCCAGCAGAATAATAAAAAGGCTTATCCGCTTTATCCACATTAAAGAGCAGTCTCCTTACTGCCCTCCCCTTTGCTGGTACTCCTCCAGCAACGCCACAGCACTGCTGCTCCCTATTCGGTCAACCCCCGCTTTCAGTAATTGCAGAGCAAAATCCAGGCTCTTTATACCCCCGCTGGCTTTAATCTTTAAATCCTTTCTCTGGCGGGATTCTCGAATAATCTCAATATCCTCCAGGGTAACACCCCGGCTGGAAAAACCAGTAGAAGTCTTAATAAAATCTGCTTCGCTATTACTCAGCAAAACACTTATATCCTGCAGTTCCTCCTTGCTAAGCAAGGCTGTTTCCACGATAACTTTGAGTAGAAAAGCAGATTCTTCCCTAAGACGAAGCAGTTCCTTGATCTCTTTTTCCACCAGGCGAAAATCCTTATCCTTGAAAGCACCGATGTTCATTACCATATCGAGTTCAGCCGCCCCCATTTGCAGGGCCCGCCGCGCTGAATCCACTTTGTTCTTCCAATGATCGGCTCCCAGGGGAAAAGCAATTACCGTACAGGCCTTGACCGGAGTTCCGGCCAGGAGGCGACAGGCTTGTTCCAGGCGGAAGGGATTAACACAAACAGCTGCCATCTGGTAATGCCGGGCTTGTTGACATAACAATTCGATATCGCTGGCCCGGGCTTCAGCTTGCAAATTAGTGGAATCAAGATATTTAGCCAGCATAATAGCCATCCTCTTCTTTCTACATCCGGTAGCCGAGCTGATTCAGGGTGCTCTCATTATCACGCCAGTTCTTTTTAACCTTAACCCATAAATCGAGATAAACAGCAGCATCCAACAAGCTTTCAATGTCCTGGCGGGCCTGCTCCCCGATAGTCTTTAGCATTTGGCCCTTTTTACCGATTACTATCCCCTTTTGGGAATCCCTTTCCATATATATGGCAGCTCTGACATAGACCTTCCCATTGGTTTGCTTTTTAAATTCTTCTACTTCCACCGCCAGTGAATGCGGAACCTCATCACGGGTAAGTATTAAGGCCTTCTCCCTTATTAATTCAGCAATAAGCAAATAGATGGGTTGGTCAGTAAGGTCATCCTCAGGATAGTAGAGGGGACCTTCTGGTAAAGCATCCAGTGTCTTGTCTAACAAAAGCTGCAGATTAGTACCACAAGCAGCCGATATAGAAACTACCTCAGAAAAACTCCTCTGCTGGTTAAAGGTTTGAATATAATCCTTAACCTCTTGCTCGCTAACCAGGTCAATTTTATTAACCAGTAAAAATACCGGTACACTGGCGTCTTTTAATTGATCCAGTATAAAGCTCTCTCCGCCGCCAAAAGGGCGGGTTACATCAGTCATATAGTATATTATATCTACCTCTTCCAGACTGCGCGTAGATACCTTTACCATGTATTCACCCAAGAGGTGCTTGGGTTTATGAATACCGGGGGTGTCAACATAGATTACCTGTCCCCTCTCACAGGTATATATGCCCTGAATTCTGGTTCTGGTTGTCTGGGGCTTCTCCGATACTATAGCGATTTTTTCTCCGATAATTGAATTGAGCAGAGTAGATTTTCCCACATTGGGGCGGCCCACAATACTTACAAATCCAGATTTCATCTATTTTACTCCTCCTGTTTTCCCAGTGAAAAGATTTGTGGCAGCATCTCCTGCAAAGCATATTCCTTATAGTGGTCATTTTCATCAGTAATTATTAGCTTCATTTGCGGGGAAAACTCAGCTAAAACCTGTAAACAGGCTCCACAGGGAAAAACATAACCCTGGCCGCTGGATACTACAGCTATCAGTGTAAAATCTCTTTCCCCGGCATTAACTGCTTTAAATACGGCGGCTCGTTCAGCACATATGCTTAAACCATAGGAGGAGTTTTCCACATTACTCCCCGTATAAACCTTGCCCCCCACCGACAAGAGAGCAGCCCCTACCTGGAAGTTGGAATAAGGAGCATAGGCATTTTTTTGAGCTTCACGAGCCCGTTTAAGCAGTTCTTCCCTGCTCATATTCAGCCTCCTCCTGCTAAAGCAAGTAAATAAGGTCCAAAAATAAGAATGGCCATGATAACGGCCATGATAGCGGTTAATAAGACGGCTCCGGCAGCCAGATCCTTGGCCGCCTCAGCCAGCGGGTGATAGCTTTCTGTCTGTAAATCCACTACCTTTTCAATGGCGGTGTTTATGGTTTCCGCCGCCAGGACGACAAAAATAGTAATTAACAATAGCCCCCATTCCCAGCGGCTTAATCGCCAAAATAAACCCAGTCCCATAGCCATAACAGCTGCTGCCCCGTGGATCTTCATATTCCTTTCCTGCTGGAAGGCATAGGCTATTCCCGCCAGGGCACAAGCAAAACTCCTCTTTAATCCAGTCCCTTTCATACTGGGATTCTACCTTTCCAATTTAACTTTATGCATGATCTTTTCTTCCAGGTTACGCATTAAATTGCGTTCTTCCTCATTTTCATGATCATAACCCAGGAGGTGAAGCATACCATGGGCAATCAAATAACCCAGTTCCCTCTCAACACTATGCCCATAGTCTTCACTCTGACTGGCCGCCTTTTCCAGTGAAACCACAATATCCCCCAGGACATTTACTTCTCCCGGCAGGTCGAGCTCCATTTCCTCTTCACTGAGTTCGTTCATAGCAAAGGAAAGAACATCAGTAGGAATATTTTCGCCACGATAGATCAAGTTCAATTCTTTAATATAATTATTGTCCACAATCATAACACTTAACTCCGTATTCGGGGACAATTTCACCATTTTTGCCACGGCGTTGGCCACATTGAGAATAACCTGCTGCATTTCCTTGGTATAATTAATCTTGTTCTGCTGGTTTATTATCATGGTTTCCATGGCTTTCTCTCCTCTTTTCAAACTCTCTTACTATGGTTTCCGGATATTCTATTCTTTTATGGTACATTCCCTCCAGGACCTGGCAAAATGAGTTACCAATTGTATCTAAATCTTTAAAAGTGAGGTCACATAGCTCTAATTGTCGATCGTTTAGTTTATCCTTAATCAACAAACGCACCATGTTCCTGATTTTCTCCGGACGAGGATCGCTCAAGGAACGTACCGCTGCTTCCACCGAATCTGCCAGCATCACCAGAGCTACTTCCTTGCGTTTGGGCTTGGGACCTTCATAGCGGAAACTTTCTTCGCCCAGTTTTCCATCCCGGTCTTCTTCCATAGCCCGGTTATAGAAGTATTTGGTCAGGCTGGTACCATGATGCTGTTCGATAAAATCAATTATAGTCTGTGGAAGCCGGGCCTCCCGGGCCATTTCTACTCCATCTTTAACATGAGAGGTGATAATGAGAGCACTTAAGGCCGGAGCAATTTTCTCATGGGGATTATCGAAACCTTGCTGGTTTTCCACAAAATAATTGGGGCGCTTAATTTTACCAATATCGTGATAATAGGCTCCGACCCTGACCATTAAGGGGTTTGCCCCGATAGACTCAGCGGATGCTTCGGCCAGGTTGCCTACCATCAAGCTGTGATGGTAAGTCCCGGGTGCTTCCAGCAAAAGCCGTCTTAAAAGGAAATGATTCGGGTTGGAGAATTCCAGAAGCTTGTTCATGCTGGTAATGGAAAAGGCACTTTCCAAATAGGGCAAAGCCCCAATCATCAGAACGGCTGAAAATATTCCGTTTATAGCCCCGATGAGCACGCCGGTTATTGCCAGGTTCAAACTCCAATTGCCCCCGATCAGGAATAGGGTAATTATGGAAACCATGTTGGCCAAAGCTATATAGAGGCCGGAGCGAGCCAGATCCGAGGTTTGGTTAAGCTTGTAGACCTGAAATACTCCCACAGATCCGCCTACAAAAGCCGTTATCGCATAAAAGAGTTGGTTGCCTTCAGCCAGCAATCCTACATATAAAGCCATTATCATAGTAAGAAAATAGGCCAGGCGGTTGTCCAGCAAAATAGCAATCAACATGGAGCCGGCAGCTACAGGAGCCAAATAAGCCATCAGATTGTTGATGTCCGGCTGGTTGCTAATTTTGATTATAGTAAGAAAACGAGTTATTAACAATATTATTATAAATACCAGCCCTATTAATAGCATAAGGCGGTCATTTTCAAAGATATCCTGATAATAACGGCGCAAGAATTCAATAATTAGCCAAAAACTTAAAAATACGAAAAGTCCTGCACCGAAAATGGTTAAAGGATAACTTTTGCTCCTCTGAATACCCAGTTGTTCCAGGGTGGAAATCTGTTCTTCAGTAACCCGGTCACCTTCCCGAACAATTATTTCCCCCGCCTTAATGTTTTTCTGTACCGGTTGCACCGATGCCATAGCTTCTTCTATGGCCTTGTTGGTCGCTTCCTGGTTAAAAATCAAGTTGGGACGAAGGGAATTGCTAATAACCAGCTTCATAATCTCCTGGGCCTGAGGCGCAAATGCCAGCGCATCAACCTGCTTATCAACCTGCTCGCTGGCCCCCTTTATGGCCTCATCCGTAAGGGGTTTGCTCATTATTCCCCGAACCACCATTATGGAAGTCTGCCTCATAGTCTCCACATCTGGTATTGGAGTATCTAGGAGGTAAGAACCCAGTTGCTGCCGGTTATATTTTAGATTTAGATATTCCTTCCGCTTACTGCTGCTATCCAGCAAGTCCTCCAGCTTATCCTGGTTTTCATCAGAACTTACTATTTCCCTCAAAGTGGAATAAAAATTGTTTATCTCCGTTTCGGTATTAGAGAGGGCGTATTGATCACCTTGATAAACCTTTTGCACCTTGCTGGCAGCCTGTTTTTTCAGTTCATTACTTTGCTTTTCATCAATCACTACTGCATTAATACTGGATTGAATATTACGCTGGGCTACTTCATCCGGTTTTAATCGAACCTGGGTGGGGGTAAATTTGGAAAAAATAATAAAAATGGTTACAGAAAAGAACAACAATACCCCCAAAACCTTTCTGGTGGTAGACTGGCTAAGAAAACCATATATTCTCTTCCACAAAAAGTTGAGGATACTATTAAGCTTCATTTATTTGCTCCTCAAGCAGAACAATAGCTTGAAGTTCTTTCACCTTATTATCCCGCATTATGTGCACCCTTTCCCTAAGGTTCTTTTACTGACCTTCCAGGGCTTCGTAAGTTTCGTAGGCATTGATAATCTTTTGTACCAGCGGGTGCCTTATAACATCTTCTTTGCTCAAGTATTCAAAAGATACCCCGGAAACTTGTCCTAAAATCTTCTGAATTTCTATTAAACCCGAATACTCTTCTTTCGGTAAATCCACTTGAGTTATATCGCCGGTTATGACTGCTTTGGAGCCAAAACCAAGACGAGTCAAAAACATCTTCATCTGCTGCGGGGTAGTATTCTGGGCTTCATCCAGAATAATAAAAGCATCATTCAGTGTTCGTCCCCGCATATAGGCCAGGGGGGCTACTTCAATGATATTCTTCTCTAGATAGCGCTGGGTTATTTCCACCCCCAAGATATCAAAAAGCCCATCATACAAAGGCCGCAGATAGGGATTAACCTTTTCAATAAAATCTCCCGGTAAAAATCCCAGTTTTTCACCGGCCTCCACCGCCGGTCGCACCAGAATTATTCGTTCCACTTCTTTATGTTTGAGGGCTCGCACCGCCATTACCACCGCCAGATATGTTTTGCCCGTTCCAGCTGGTCCGATGGCAAAAACCACATCATCCTTGAGTATTGACTTGATGTATTTCTTTTGTCCCAGGGTTTTAGCTTTGATAGCTTTGCCCCGGGCGGTATTCAAAATCGGGGAGGATACAATATCTTGATGCCTGGACTTCTCTCCTTTTTTGATTAGCATGTAGCGGTAATCAATGTCATTAATATTCAATTGCTGTTCTCGGTCCACTACCTCCAGCAGATTCTGAATCAAGTCAAAGCTTTGCTTAACATCATTCTCCTGGCCTTTAATAAAGAGCTCTGCTCCCCGGGCACATATTTCTGCCGGGGAAATACTCCGCAAATGGCGAAAATTTTCGTCACCGGGACCAAAAAATATCGCTGCTTGCTGGTTGTCCGATAAGGTAATTCTGCTTTCCTTTTCTGCCAAACATTCAGTCCCCCTATCGAAATATCACATCCTATAATCTCTACACTCGAAGCAATAAGAACTACCTTTTAGCCGACTATTGATCTAAGTATAAATGTCGATGTTATTATATCATATGGTACATTCAATTGCCATTGGGACCAATATTTATAGGTTCAGCCCGCGCTATATCTTCGATGGTTTCAACCGATAGTTGAACTCTAATAATCAAATCACTGGGTGATGACAAAAGCCTCTTTCGCTGGTCTATAATATTCTTATCTTTCCCCATTTTCTCCAGAAGGTTTTTCTTAGCTTTTTCCTGAGCTTTAGATAGTGCTTCTTCTTCACTATACAGCGTGACTTTTTTACGCTGTTCCTGCCAGCGGGTTTTATACACTCGAACTGAACCCAGTGGAGTTTTTATTTTCTTTTCTTTCATCTCACAAATAGAGAAATCATAATCTTTTATTTTTGCTTTCTTAATGGAGATGGTTTTTCCCCCTATCTCCAGTTTTATCTCACTACTTTCCTTTCCGCTCAAAAGCATTTTTTCCGTACGCAGACGGCACTCTCCATATCCTTGATACCACACCCGGGCTTTTACCCGACCCCGGGCCCTGACCAGAGAAGGCTTTTCTTCCGCTACCTCTTCCACTTCCTCCATAAAGGGGTTTTTCTGGGGATAAACCACTCCTGAAATCAATATCTCTCCCTTGGACACTGCTTTACCCGCCTCAACCTGGGCCTCACCGGCCAGAACCAGCACTTCTTCCACCACGGCTTCTTTGGCTGCTACTATATGGCAAGGTCCGCTAATCTCTTCACGGGGGAATATTTTCTCTACCACCTCTATATTAGCCTTTACCCCCTTAATATCAATTTTTACATAAGCTAATTCACTCAAGTCCCGCAGCATGGCTCCTTCAACCTCACTACGGCTAAAGGTCCATCGCGGAGCACCCGGGTATACCCCATATTTGGCTGCCATCATAATTATTCGGCTCTTGTCTACTTTTTGATTGCCGCTTACATCAATAAACCAGATAAATGAAGCCATAAAGTAGAGGGCGGCAATAAAAATCACCGCCCCGACCCAGAATCCCAGGCGCCTAACAAAAAGGGCCTTTAAAAAAGGAACTCCTTCCTGCTTGACTACTTCCAATGAATAGTTATTTTCCTCACAGATATTTTCTAGCGCCTCAAAACCACTGCTTTTCACCTTCATATCCATTCCGTCAATAGTTTTCTTTATATCCCAAATATGTATTCCCCGGCTGAGAGCCAGGTTAATAATCTTTTCCGGCCTCTCTCCCCGTAAATTCACCTTAATGATGCCAGCTAGCTGGTTCAGAAAGCGATTGGACATGCCTTTCTCCTCCTACCTAATCCACAAACCTGATGGAATGAATTTCCCCGCTGATTCCCATTTCTTCCGGCATGAGTGTCTTTATCTGCAGTTCTTCCCCTTCTATTTCCAGAAATCCCCGGCTAAGATTAATGCGCAGGCGATTTAAAGCGTACTCAATAATGCCCCGGTGGTTTTCCAGGTATAATTCATTTCTTCCCACCACAGTTATTTTGGGCAGATCCAGCACCAGATCCCCGGGCAGTTCCAGAAACTCCGCCATGGCTTTGTTTAACAATTCTCGGCGCCGCTCCATTTTTATAACCATTCCTTTCTTAAGGTACAAAAGGTCTTTCGAAGCAAGAGGACATTCTTTTTGCTCCCAGTTTTATTCCCGCTTCTGTCCCTATATGGGGCTTTAGCTTCATAAAATTATATGCTTCCTGCCCTGACTACATGCTTTAAAGACTTTTGATTTCATAGCAGGAATTGCCTATTTTGAAGGCTACGATATCCGACAAGAAGCATAAATGAAGTATTTTATGATTGATTTTAAGTAATTTGCATAATTATAATGACAACTTCATCCTTAAGCATCAAAAAAAGTTTGTTTTCTTACTAAACCCCCATGGTCCAGGGGCTACAACCACCGATGAAAAGTCAGCTAGTAGGGGCTAGAATAGTAAGATGTAGTAGAAAAAAATTAAACCCCTCACCCCTTACCCCTCACTCCTCACTTTCCTTACTAGTAACACTGGAGAATGGTCCATACCTGCTGGAAATCCTTTTCCCGTAGAGCCTGCCGGGGTATCCAGAAGTAGAGCCTGCCGCAATCTCCCCACATCATGCCGTTGTTGCTCTCATCGGAATCCACCTGCATTAGCAATATCCAATCCCATGCTTTTCCATACTCTTTTGCCACTTTGGGATCCTTAAAGTTATAAGGTTCAAAGCCACTGCAAACCTGCTGGCATTCCAGCTGCATATCATTCTGAATAATACCTGGATGTCCCAGAACACGATAAACCGGGGCATACTCATCCCGATCCCCGTAAAGCCGGGCAATTTCCTGTTCGAGCTGGCGGTACAATTCTTGTTCCTGCCAACCCAATTTAAGGGTGTGATAGTATAAAGACCATACAGATGGAATACATATCTCTCTGGCCAATTGCAACCGGTAGGGCATAAAACGGCAATAATCAGGCAGCATAGCCGGAAAGGCTCGTCTCTCCAGCAGAGCGGGGTCACCATCGAAAAACAGTACTTCCCATTGTTCCCGATGCTCCGGCTGGAAACCCCAGGGCTGTTCCTCATTATCATAGAAGAAATAAAGCCAGCCTTTTACCGGTAAGAGTTCATTTTGCGGCAAAATAACAGCCAGCTCCTCCATATTTAACTGGGCTATAAAAGAAAGCGGCCTGCCCTTTACTGACGGCCATTCCATAGTCAACGGCAGATCCGGTATGCCGGCAATTTTAGACTCTCCTATTCTTATACTGTTTTCTTCACTTCTTTTTGGCCTTATGCGAACGGATTCCAGCAGATAGCCTTTTATATCTTCTCTTACCCGATCCAGGCCGCTATTATCTATTAGCCGGGATACCTCTTCGTACAAGATATCTTTTTCCTGTCCGGCTCTTTCCTTAATAGAACCGTTAATTATTGAGGCCGGTCTGCTTTCCAGGGCCAGTACAGTCGCATCACTAATCAATAGCTTTCCCAGCTCCCATTTGATGGCCATTCCCTGGAACTGGCTGAGCATTTGCAGCAAGACATAGATATTTCCCTCTTCGATACGCAGCCAGGGAAGTGGACAGTTAAGAAACATAACCCCTGCTTCAATCTCGGCCAGATTGTCCCCAATCCATATTTTTTCGTCATTTATTTCAGCCAAATTGTCCCCAAAACGTATCTTTACGCTCTGGCCGTTACGGTGAATAGCTAGCGTTTTGCCAGTCTCTTCCCATTCCACCCTGGCTCCCAGAGTCTCACTGCAGAAGTCCAGGGGAACATAGATATAAACCTCATCCCCAATTTTATTCGCAATTAACGGTTTATCGATAGGGAAAGATATTACCTGTCCATTAACAATAATCTCAAAAGTATCATTTAATGCTGTCATTATAGAATAACACCCCTTCCAATAATAAAGACATTATGGGAAAATTCTCCTTAAGATTAATACGACAAGGTTTCCGTATTCTTACATTGATATTTACAGCTATAAGGCCAGGAAATCTTCTCCCGGCTCACTTGTTTCATGCCATTAACACTATCAAAGAAATATATGAAGCAGGTGGGTGAGGAACACCGTTTTATTGTAGAATTTGAGGAAGATAGATTTTTTTTAAACCGGAAACTCATCAAGAGTTGCTCCACCATGTCGTTGAAATAGATAGCCTGGCCAGGAATTGTATTTTTTAGCAAAGGGAAGCCACCATCTTTATCGCTAAACAACTTTTGACTTAAACGCATTTTCTGATAGAATTAAGGCAAGATCTGATTTAACTTAACCCGCAACAGATTCCAAAACCATAGCTCATGAAGAGACTATGATTCATGGAGGTGAGTACTTGAATAAAAGCGATTGCTTATTTTGCAAAATTGTAAACCGTGAGATTCCCGCTGAGCTTGTTTATGAAGACGAGAGGATAGTGGCGATTAAGGATATAAATCCGGCTGCTCCGGTACATATTTTGCTAATCCCCCGTGAGCACATCGTTTCTCTGGATCAGGCTTCCAATGAAAATGTAGAGTTGTTGGGTTGCATGCAGACAACTGCGGCTAAACTTGCCCGGGAGCTGGGCATAGCTGACAAGGGTTATCGCCTGGTAAACAATTGCGGAGAATGGGGAGGTCAGTCGGTTTTACACCTGCACTATCATTTGCTGGGAGGTAGGCAACTGGCCTGGCCGCCAGGCTAATCTTGACTATCAAGCATATTAAATAGTAAAATAGATTGGTATTTACTTAAAGCTGGTCGGTTGAGGGGAGGGAAATAATGAGCGAAGTAAAAGTCGGGAAAAACGAATCCCTTGACAGTGCCTTAAAGAGGTTTAAACGTTCCTGTCAGAAGGCAGGAGTTTTACAAGATATTAGGAAACACGAACACTATGAAAAACCGAGTATTAAGAAAAAGAAAAAATCAGAAGCGGCCCGCAAAAAGAAAAGATTCTAATACCGCTTAAACAGTGGAATCTAGCAACTACGGTGCTTCCAGTGCCAGAACGATAATAGAATAAAGTGTTTTAAGAGTCTGGTAAGTAAAGCTTTACCAGACTCTTAAATATTTTGGCTGATTGAGCTGTTAAATGGTATTTGGCGCTGATTAATTTGACGCGTAAACACAGATTGTTTTATGATTTTGGCAATAGATAAAATAAATTTAAAATGAGGGATGATTTAAAGATGGGTTTTATGAACAAAGGTATGCGCAATCCTCGGCAAAAAAAGCTGGTTTATATCCTGGTTGGACTGGTAATCCTATCCTTCCTGGTTAGTATCGTGGCAGTGGGGTTCTATTAGAAAAGAGCCATACAATAGTCTCCCCCTGGCGATGCTGTTTTCCATAGCCTCCAGCTTGACCATGGTCAGTTCACCGGTCAGTTCACCGATCAGTTCCCGGGGGGAAGAAAACTCCAGCTCAAAATAATTGTCGCTAAGACCCCGACAAGAGTCTTCTCCTGCCCTCTGCTCTACCAGCACCTCCAGTTCCTGTCCCAGTTGCCGGTGTATAAAACTCCGCTTTTTTGCTTCAGCCAGTTGTATTAGTTCGGCACTTCTCATTTCTTTTTCGCTGTCACTGACCTGAGGCTCCATTTTTGCGGCGGCCGTTCCTGGTCGTTTTGAGAATTTAAAGACATGCAAGTCCAAAAGGGGTAAATCCTGTAACAAAGCCAGGGTATCCTGATAATCCTTCTTTTCTTCGCCGGGAAAGCCCACCATTACATCCGCGGTTACGGCCACTCCCTTCACCCTCTGCACTATTTCCTGTACCAGTTTATAATAGAAGTCCCGATCATAACGGCGGTTCATGGCGTGCAATATACGGTTGCTTCCACTCTGCAAAGGAATATGAAAGTGACGGCAGAGCCTTTCCCCGCCGGCTGCCATCTCCAGCAAATCCTCGTCTATCTCCAGAGGCTCCAGGGAACTCAGCCTAATGCGGTAATCACCCTCCACCCGGGCGAATAGCAATCGCAGCAAACTGCTAAGATTCCAATCTACCAGGTCATTTCCATAAAGCCCGGTATGAATACCGGTCAATACGATTTCGTGATAACCCAGGTCCACCAGTTGCCGCAACTCGGCCACCACATCCTCCGGCAGCTTGCTCCGGGAAGGACCGCGAGCGAAAGGAACGATGCAGTAAGAACAAAAACTCTGGCATCCATCCTGAATTTTTACAAAAGCCCGGGATCTTTCATGCCGCTTGGAATAGATAATCGGCGGAAGTTGTTTGCCCGCCACCTGTGGCGGGCAAACAACAAGAGGCTCCGACTCGCTCCTGCTGACGACCTGTCCTTCAATCAGGTCGAGAATGTCTTCTTTTTGCTGACTGCCTGCTATTAGATCCAGTCCGGGTATGGCCGCCAATTGCGCGGCATCTACTTGAGCCAGGCAACCGGTAGCAATAACCAGTGCTTCCGGATTCCTTCTGGCGGCGCGGCGCAGCATGGCCCTGGATTTGCGGTCACTGCTGTGAGTCACGGTACAGGTGTTGACAATGTACAGATCCGCGCTTTCATTGAAGTCTACCAGTTGATAGCCTTTTTGTATGAACTTTTCCTTTAACTGTTCCGTTTCCACCTGGTTTACTTTGCATCCCAGAGTGTGAAAAGCCACTTTTTTCATAATTGACTCCCATCTCATGCACTCAGCACGACCCCTTGCTTCAGCCTAGTTCACCATATTCGTACATGATAATGCCGCAAGCCAGCAGGCTGGCGGTTTCCGTTCGCAAGATTCTGGGGCCCAGGCCCGCTATGAAGAGGCCCTGTCTTCTGGCTATTTCGACTTCTGCCGGGGAAAAGCCCCCTTCCGGCCCTATTATGAGAAAAAGACCCCGGGTGCAAAAATTTTCCCGCTGTTCCCTTAATAGCGTACGGAAATGGACTTCCTTCTCCTGTTCATAGCAGAGCAAGGCCGGTTTATCCCCGATATGGGCCATAAGAGCGGAAAAATCTAAGACGGGTTCAACTTCCGGAATATGGTTGCGGCCACACTGCTTGCAGGCTTCCTGCGCAATCTTCTGCCAGCGTTTTATCTTCTTTCCCTCTTTTTCTTCATTAAAGCGGGCCACACTGTACTCACTTTGCAAGGGAATAATGCTTCTTGCCCCCAGCTCTACCGCCTTCTGAATAATAAAATCCATCTTCTCACTCCGGGCTATCCCTTGAACCAGAGTGAGATTAATGGCCAGGTCCTCCAACATAGTCTCCCGGGAAAGTATCTCGGCCTGCAATTTCTTCTGCCTTTTTTCCTGCAAGCGCAGCTGGTATTCATTCCCATTTCCATCAAAAACCTTAACTATATCACCACTCTTGAGGCGCAAAACCTTTTCTATATGCCGGGTCTGCTCCTCATCAATCAGAACTGTATTTCCCTTGATATTATCGGCAGAAACAAAAAAACGAGGCAAACTCTAGCACCCCATTCCCGGTTTATTCTTTTCGCGCCGCTACTCCTATCCAATCAACATCCTGGAGAACCTGCTCAATAACAAAGCCATGGGCTTTCAATTGCTTCTCCACTCCCGGCCAGCGGCTGTCGACAATTCCGGAACCAAATAAATATCCCCCTGAGGCTAAAGCTTTGGCAGCTTCCGGGATTAAACAGCTTACCACCTCGGCCGTAATATTGGCCACAACCATATCAGTCTCGAATGCTTGGATTTCCTCCACGATATCCCCAAGCTTGACCGTAATAATGTCGCTCAGTCCATTCAACTCCACATTTTCCCGGGCAATTTTTACCGACAATTCCTCAACATCCATAGCCAACACCTGAACTGCTCCCAGTTGGGCCGCGGCGATGGACAGGATACCGGAACCACAACCGGCATCAATAATCTTTTCTCCCCCTTTTACATATTGGTCAATAAACTTCATGCAAAAACGGGTGGACGCATGGATACCGGTGCCAAAAGCCATGCCCGGATCAATATTTATCACTACTTCTCCACTTTGGGGCTGGTAATCCTCCCAGGAGGGCTTGATTACCAGGCGCTCGCCTATTTTAAAGCGGTGATAATACTTTTTCCAGGAGCTCTCCCAATCTTCATCTCTAACCTCATCAATAAAAACTTGGCACTCAACATTGAAGTTCTCTTTGACCGCCTCCAGGCAGCTTTGTAACTCCTCCACTACTTCTCGTTCTTCCATAAAATAGGCTTTAATAAGCACAAACTCGTGCGCGAGAAAGTCCGGCGAAACCAATTTAGGGTTCCATTCCTCCTGGTTTTCATATTTCCTGGCCGCCTGCGGGTCTTCAATAACTACTCCGCCAGAACCAAGCCGATGGAAGATTCCGGCTATTGCTTCTATACAAATCCCTTCGGTCAAGACGCTGATCTCTTTCCATTTCATTCCACTACACCCTCTATCCCATAGCATCTTTGAATTTTTCGAACAGGCCTTTTTTTCCTCCTTTTTCTTCGCCTTCTTCCGCAAACTGGAGGAGAATTTCCCTTTGCCGGCGACTCAGCTTGCGCGGAATCTTAACCTCGACCTGAACCTTGAGATCCCCGCTACGGTGACTGTGCAGGTGAGGAATGCCTTTTCCTTTTATCGTTATAATATCCCCCGGTTGGGTTCCTTCGGGAATATTCAGCAAATGAACCGCGCCCCCCAGCAGAGGAACTTCAATTTCAGTTCCCAGGGCCGCCTGGACAAAATCGATCTGCAGCTTGCATATGAGGTTATAACCCTCTCTTTTAAAAGAAGCATGAGGCCGAACCAGTATAGTAATATAAAGATCTCCTGAGGGTCCGCCTCTTATACCTTGCTCGCCTTCGCCCTGAACGCGGAGACGCGAACCGCTGTCAATACCAGCCGGAATTCTAATATCGATTCTTCTGGTTTTCCTTTGTTCCCCATTACCTTTGCAGACTGAACAGGCCTTTTCAATAATCTTGCCTTCGCCCCGGCACTGGCTGCATGGCCGGGAAGTTTCAAAACGGCCAAAAGGAGTGTTCTGCACCGTCCGCTGCTGCCCTGTTCCCCGGCAACTAGGACAGGTCTTGACCTCTGAGCCTGGTTCTGCTCCACTGCCTTTGCACTTTTCACAGCGTTCCATCCGGGATATTTCGATCTCCTTTTCTATACCAAAAACGGCATCCTCAAAGTTTATTTCCAGGCGTACCTCGCGGTCGGCTCCCCGCTGAGGCCCGGTTCTCCTGCGGGTTCCGGCACCACCGAAAAATATATCAAATATATCCCCAAAGCCGCCACCACCCAGATCATCAAATCCACCAAACCCTCCAAAGCCTCCGGCTCCGTTGCGTGAAGGATCGAAAGCGTCATGCCCGAAGCGATCATACAATTCTTTTTTTTGGGGATCACTTAAAATTTCATAAGCATCGGAGATCTCTTTGAATTTCTCGTCTGCCTGGGGATCGTCCCGGTTAACATCGGGATGCAGCTTTCTGGCTTTCAGCCGGTAGGCTTTCTTAATTTCTTCGGCACTGGCATTTGGGGAAATGCCTAAAACTTCATAGTAATCACGCTTTGCGGACATCCT
The DNA here is from genome assembly GCF_028707975.1 of Syntrophomonas sp. GTDB lineage: Bacteria > Bacillota > Syntrophomonadia > Syntrophomonadales > Syntrophomonadaceae > Syntrophomonas. The sequence goes on along the minus strand of NZ_JAQVZX010000009.1, from coordinate 27,012 downwards.
TTCCCACCTTCCTGAAAAACAGGCCTACCCGGACGACTGGAATCGCCGGGTATCACCCTCTCCCTGAGTAACTTTACACCCATGAAAATACTTGCATGGGATCTCCGATTATTTGCTAAGCAAAACTCAAGTTCCTGCCACCATAAAACTAACTATCCTTTTTATCGTCATCTTCGACATTGTAATCAGCATCAAAAACTTCACCATCGTCTGCATCAGCTTGACCAGCTTCCGCATTCTTGTTGGCTTCTTCATACATCCTGGTGGTAAATTTGAAAATTACCTCGGTCAAGGCCTCGGTTTTCTTCTTTATATCCTCGATATCGCTACCCTCCAGAACCGTTTTCAGCTCATCCCGGGCCTCTTCAATCTGTTTCTGGGATTCCTCATCCATTTTTTCGCTATATTCCTTTATGGTCTTTTCCGTCTGGTATATCATAGTATCCGCCGCATTCCGGGCTTCGATTTCCTCCAGGCGCTTCTCATCTTCCTCAGCAAACTTTTCAGCATCTTTTACCATGCGATCAATTTCCTCATCACTCAAGCCGCTGGAAGAAGTTATGGTAATTCTCTGTTCTTTCCCTGAAGCTGTATCTTTAGCGGTCACATTTACTATGCCATTGACATCTATGTCAAATTTTACTTCAATCTGCGGTACCCCGCGAGGAGCTGAAGGTATCCCGCTTAACTGGAAGCGCCCCAGGGTAACATTGCTGGTAGCCATCTTTCTTTCCCCCTGCAGCACATGAATATCTACCGAAGTCTGATTATCCGCCGCGGTAGTAAATACCTGGCTCTTGGCCGTTGGAATAGTGGTATTGCGGTCAATTATTCGGGTAAATACTCCCCCCAAAGTCTCGATTCCCAGCGAGAGAGGGGTGACATCAAGCAATACCACATCGGTGACTTCGCCGGTTAAAACCCCAGCCTGAATGGCAGCCCCAACCGACACAACTTCATCCGGGTTTATTCCTTTAAAGGGTTCCCGGCCGGTAATGTTCTTTATGGCCTCCTGTACCGCCGGCATTCTGGTGGAGCCACCTACCAGTATCACTTTATCCAACTCGTTGGTCTTCAGGCCGGCATCTTTCATCGCCTGGCGCGCAGGCCCCATGGTCTTTTCCACCAAATCGGCGGTCATTTCTTCAAACCGGGCCCGGGTCAAGGATTTTTCCAGATGCAGCGGCCCTGCCTGGGTAGCCGTGATATAAGGGATGTTGATGTCGGTGCTCATCACTCCGGAAAGCTCGTGTTTGGCCTTTTCCGCCGCTTCCTTGAGGCGATGCATAGCCATCTTGTCATTTTTCAGGTCTACACCCTGTTCTTTTTTGAATTCCTCCACCAACCAGTTCATAATCCTCTCGTCAAAATCATCGCCCCCCAGGCGATTATTACCACTGGTGGCCTTGACCTCAAAAACCCCATCGCCGATTTCCAGTATGGATACATCAAAAGTACCTCCGCCCAGGTCAAATACCAGGATGGTCTGATTCTCGTCCTTATCCAGCCCGTAAGCCAGGGCTGCTGCGGTAGGTTCATTGATAATCCTCAAAACTTCCAGCCCGGCTATTTTTCCCGCGTCTTTGGTTGCCTGCCGCTGAGCATCAGTAAAATAGGCGGGGACAGTGATTACCGCCTGGTTAATTTTTTCACCCAGATAAGCTTCCGCATCGGCTTTCATCTTCTGCAAAACCATAGCCGATATTTCCTGGGGACTATATTTCTTATTATCTATCTCTACTTTATAATCAGTACCCATTCTTCTTTTAATAGATAAAACCGTTCGATCCGGATTGGTTATGGCCTGGCGTTTAGCAATCCTCCCCACCAGTCTTTCATTGCTTTTGGAAAATCCCACCACCGAGGGGGTAAGTCTTTCCCCTTCGGCATTGCTTATTACTTGGGCTTCATTTCCTTCCATTACGGCTATTACTGAGTTAGTTGTACCAAGGTCTATTCCCACAACCTTGCCCATTTGCCACACCTCCAATAATAATCTAAGCTAGTCACTCCCATAAAGGAGATCTTTGATATCAAAGCTTGCTTTGCATATTTATGCCATCATTCCCCCTTTCTCCCGGCTTCTTCAGGGGGAACTAGCTGTTGCTGACTTTAACCAGACTGGGACGAATTACCCGGCCATGCATTATGTAGCCCTTCTGAAACTCCTCCAGCACCATGTTCTCCTGTTCTTCACTGCTGCCTTCAACCATCAGCGGTTGATGGTACATGGGATCAAAGGGTTTACCCACCGCTTCAATCGCCTCAACGCCTTCGTTCTTGATTAAATCATGTAACTTCCGGGCTATCATCTCTACGCCCTTGTTCAAGGCTTCGAAGTCCTGGTTGGCATGGGAAACATCCAGAGCCCGATCCAGGTCATCAATAACCAGCAGCAGTTTATTGATAAGGGGCAGCGTGGAATATTTTACATATTCCTCTCGTTCCCGGCCAGCCCGCTTTTTGATGTTCTCCTGTTCAGCCAGGGCCCGTAAATACAGCTCATAGTTCTCCTTTTTTTCTTCCTGTATCCTGGCCAATTCTTCCTGCAGTGCCTGGATTTCTCCACTTTCCACTTCCATGCCTGCCAGGGAGTCAAGGGGTTCAACTCTCTCTTGCTCTTGCATTCTTTCCATTTCAAGCTCTTCTTTACTCATAATTAATCACCTCTAATCCCAGTTCTCAGTGTTTTCCAGCTCGCCCGGATCATTTTTCATTTTGATAATGGTGTTTATCCTTAAAATAGCCACTGCCACCTCACCTGCTGCTTTAATAGCATGAATTTTTACCAGGGCGGGATCAACTATACCCTGTCGCATCATATCCATCAATTTTCCTTTTTCACAGTCAATCCCGATAGAATCACTCCCGTTCTTTCTCTGGGCCACTACCACATCACCCAATTTTTCCAGCGGGTTGAAACCAGCATTGCTTACTAAACAGGAAAAAGGCTTTATCAAGGCTTCCTTAACACAGTTCACACCAAATGAGGCCATACCTTCAAGCTCTCTGGCCACTTCTTCCATATGAGCTGCCAGCCATACCTCCATAGCCCCTCCGCCCGGAACCACCCCTCCCTGCACTGCAGCCTGAACGGCGGAAGCTGCATCTTTGGCCATGCGTTCGCGCTCATCAACTACTTCTTCAGTGGAGGCACCTATGAGAACGGTGGTCCAGTTCTCTCCCCCACCGTCATATACATAGATATGCTGCAGCTTTTCATCTGTTTTAACCATCCGGGCTTTACCCAAATATCCCTTAAGGGTATCCGGATCCCGGTTAAGACTATTTCGTTTTATTTTCCTGGCACCAGTATGTTGGCAAAGTTTTTCGATTTCCCGGGAAGATACCCGCTGAACCGCCATTATTCCAGCTTCGGTAAAGAGCTCTTCTGCCATATCATCAATACCACGGTCAATCACTACCAGCTTTATTCCCAGTTCGGGAATTTTACGCAGGTTTTCCTCGTATTTGGCCCGGGCCTGCAGATAATACTGGAAACCGCTCTCGCTCTTCATGGCTTCCCGTTCGATTTCTTCGGGCCCCAGGGCATCATCTATAACCAGTACCAGAGGGTTTTCCAAAACTGCCGGCATATCCTTGTTAACGGCTTCCCGGTTAAGCAAGACCCCACGGAAGACCTGACTGGGGGCCAGCTCCCGGGCTAGCACCGCATCAGCAAATTTGTAGTCCCGATCCAAAAGCTTCTTTCGTCCCACCAGTTGTGCTCCCTTAATAACCAGGCGGGCCAAATCGCGATTGCCCCTTCCGGCCACCACAGCAATGTTAAAAAGCACCTTATCCTCCAGGGATTCAAGCGCCCGGCTTTGTTTTTTAACTAGGTTCAATGCCGCAACTATGCCCCGCTCAATACCTTCTATCACCCGGGTAACCGGTACTCCTTTTAGTACCTGCTCCACCCCTTCAGCTACCAGCGCACCAGCAATAATGGTCGCTGTTGTAGTACCATCTCCCACCTCTGATTGCTGGGCCCGGGCAGTGTTAATTATCATGCGGGCCGCAGGGTGATTCACTTCCATCAGCTTGAGTATGGTTACCCCATCATTGCTGATAACTACATCGCCAAATCTATCCACCATCATAATATCCAGGCCCTTGGGACCAATGGTGCCTTCCACCGCTTGCGATATGGCCCGGGAAGCACTGGCATTGCTTAAAAGAGCCTGGAATCTGTCATCCGATTTCTCTGGTCTGCCCAGCTTTTTTTCAGACATATTTACCTCCTCTGGACCAAGTGGATCAAGGGGACGGTTCTGTTGTGTCAAGTGGACCTCTGACACATTTTTCTTCCTCAGGTTTTACTTCTTTTCTACTACATTATGTCTATGCATTCGGCCAAGTGGTTTTTCGCATATACCCATAAAAGTACCCTTATCATCCTAACCCCTTTAGATAGTCCTCAATAATATCCCGCACGATTTCCACCGTACCTACCGCTTTCCAATATTCCATGCGCACCGGGCCTATCACTCCTATCTTACCCAGCTCACCAAAAGACTTATACCCCGCCACGACCAGACTCATTTCCTGGATCTCTTCCACCGAGTTCTCCCGGCCAATCTTGATGTCTACGGCTTCCCCCAGTTCTCCCGGAATAATCTGCCGCAGCGAATCATCTTCCTCTAAAACATTCAGTATTCGTTTCAGCTTTTCCATGTCCTTAAACTCAGGTTCATTAAGAATATTCAGGGCTCCGCTGACCCACACCTTTTCATCCCGGGAATTTTGCAACAGGTTGTCTATAGCTTCCAGAGCATTATCAATTATTCTGCGCCGCTGGCTGAGGCTCTCCCTTATGAGTTGCAGATCGCTTCTCTTTACTTCTTCCAGCCTCTTTCCTCTAAAGGCCTGGTTGAACAGTTCGGCAATAGCCTGCAGATCCTGGGATGACACCAACTCAGGAATACTAATAATGCGATGCATTATCACTCCCATATCGCTTAGCAATAAGAGCAGGGCTTTACCCTGGTCCAGGGGAAGCAGCTGCAGGTTGCGAAATTCACTGAACTTGGCTGCCGGGACAATAACAAAAGACGCATAGCGGGTCATCTGGGATAGAAAATGAGCAATCCCCAGAATTACCTGTTCCCAATCCTCGACATTATGCTCAAATAATTGCTGCAATAAAGCATATTCCCTCTCTCCGGGAGGCTCTTTCTCCATCATGCAGTCAACATAATAGCGGAATCCCCTTTCTGACGGGATTCGACCCGCGGAGGTATGGGGCTGCTCCAGGTAACCCATATCCTCAAGGTCTGCCATTTCATTTCTCACCGTTGCTGCGCTTATCCTTAAATCATGTTTTTTTACCATTGCCCGGGAACCTACCGGTTCTGCCGTTTCCACATAGTCGCGGATAATCGATTCAAGAATTTTCTTTTTTCTTTCATCCAGGGTCATAAATACCACCCACCTGTTAGCACTCTATCTTATTGAGTGCTAATCGCTATTATTATGAAAATATCACCTGTAAAAACCTTTGTCAAGCCTGGGGATCAGGACATAAAACGGCAAAAAACCTGATTGGAGAGAAAATACCCCCTCCTGGTTAAACTAAGCCGATTCTTTTCCATTTTTAACAGGCCTTTTTGTTCCGCGTCCTCAATTTCCAGCGCAAATCGTCCTCTAAAATCTATGTGATATCTATCGGCAAATTGCATTAAATCTATTCCATCGCAGAGCCTTAAAGCCAGTATTATTTCTTCGCGCATTTTTTCCTCAACACTCATTTGTTCCAGTATTTCCATGGGAGCCTCATCTCCTGCCTCCAACGCCATCAGATAGTCCTCCAGAATCGGCCGGTTCCGGTATCTTTTCCGCTTGATGCAGGATACCGCTCCCGCTCCTATTCCTATATAATCGCCACCACCCCAATAGTTCAGATTATGGCGGCACTCAAAACCAACCTGGCAGAAGTTGGACAACTCGTAATGGGAAAATCCCTTTTCGGGCAGGTAATCCAAAGCCAGATGGTACATTGAATATTCGCTTTCTTCATCCAGTAGCTTTATCTGACCGCTTTTTATGGCCCGGGCCATCGGCGTGCTCTCGTCCAGCTGCAATAGATAGGTGGAAATGTGTTGCGGCCTGCAGGAAACTGCCAGTTCCAGGCTCCTTTGCCAGGTATCCAGGCTTTGTCCAGGAATACCATAGATCAAGTCCAGGTTGAAATTTTTGCATCCTTCTTTATGCAAGGCATCAATGTTATGCATTATATCGTATAAGCCATGAACACGCCCCAGTATCTTCAACTCATCCTCAGAAAAACTCTGTATCCCCAAAGAAATACGGTTTACTCCGGCTGCTAAAACTCCTCTTATATGGGCTTCTCTAACTGTAGCCGGATTCATTTCCAGGCTTATTTCGGCATTACTACCAAGTTTAAAGTAATGAGATACGGCCCCCAATATGCTTTGCAGTTGCTGTGGAGCAAGCAAACTGGGGGTACCTCCTCCCAGGTAAATGCTGGAGATGATGGTATCCGGAAACAAAACCGCGCGCTTTTCTATTTCCAGCCGTACAGCTGTGGCATAGCGCTCAAGCTGGGTCAAGGATTGAAGGGGCTGGGAATAAAAATCACAATAGCCGCACTTCTTGAGGCAAAATGGTATATGAATGTATATCCCGGCATGCTTCTTATTAATATTTGGCTCAATATCCACGCTTATCTTTATTTCCTTTAGTCATTTTCAATGTCCAGTACGGTCATAAAGGCGTCTTTAGGCACTTCTACCCGGCCAATCTGTTTCATCCGCTTTTTTCCTTCTTTTTGTTTTTCCAGAAGCTTCTTTTTACGGGTTATATCCCCGCCATAACATTTGGCCAAAACATCCTTACGCATGGCCTTGACGCTCTCCCGAGCAATAATACGGTTGCCGATAGCCGCCTGAATGGCTACTTCATACATCTGGCGGGGAATTATCTTTCTTAATTTGTTTACAATAGCACGAGCCCGGTAATAGGCCTTGTCCTGGTGAATAATAAAACTTAAGGCGTCAACTGCCTCTCCATTAAGCATAATATCCAGCTTGATTAAATCAGAAGCCTCAAAATCATGAAGTTCGTAGTCCAGCGAAGCATAACCGCGGGTTCGCGATTTCAAAGCATCAAAAAAATCATAGAGAATCTCGGCCAAGGGCAGTCTATAATTAATAACTACCCGGTGGGTGGTCAAATATTCCATGGTAACAAAACTGCCTCTCTTTTCCTGACAAAGCTCCATTATCGTCCCTACGAATTCATTAGGAACCATTATGGCGGCTTTGACAAAGGGCTCCATCACCCGGTCGATTCTCTGCGGGGGAGGCCAGTGGGTAGGATTTTGCACCAGAACTTCACTACCATCGGTCAGCAACACCCGGTATATAACGCTTGGGGCCGTAGCCAGCAGGCTCAGGTCATACTCTCTTTCCAGCCTCTCCTTAACGATCTCCAGATGCAAGAGACCCAAAAAGCCGCAGCGGAAACCAAAACCCAGGGCATCAGAGTTATCCGGCTCATAAAAAAGGGAAGCATCATTTAGTTTTAAGCGGTCCAGCGCATCGCGCAGGCGCTCGAAGTCACTGTTTTCAAGGGGATAAAGCCCGCAATAAACCATGGGCTTTACCTCCTGGTATCCCGGCAATGCTTCCGGTGCTGCCAGCCGGGCTCCCGTGATAGTATCACCCACCCGGGTATCATTGACATTTTTCATTCCTGCCGCCACATAACCCACTTCACCTGAGCAGAGTACTTCAACCTCGTTCATGTATGGAGACAAGACTCCTATTTCATCTACCTCATATTCCTTGCCGCTGGACATCATACGGATCATGTCACCTTTGCGCAATTTTCCCGCTACCACCCGGATATAGGATATGGCTCCCTTATAGGGGTCAAAATAAGAATCAAAAATCAGGGCTTGTAACGCTGCGTCCTTTATACCGGAAGGAGGGGGGATCCTCTGGACTATCGCCTCCAGGACATCCTCCACCCCTGTACCCAATTTGGCCGAAATAGGTAAAACCTCATTCTGATCCAGTCCCAATACATTTTCCATCTCCTGCTTGACTACTTCCGGTTCCGCTCCAGGCAGGTCGATTTTATTGATCACTCCGATTATTTCCAGATCCAGATCCATGGCCATATAAACATTGGCCAGGGTCTGGGCTTCTATCCCCTGGGAAGCATCAACCACCAGCAAGGCTCCTTCACAGGCAGCCAAGCTGCGCGAAACCTCGTAAGAAAAATCGACATGACCCGGGGTATCAATCAGGTTCAGAATGTATTCCTGCCCATCCCGGGCCCGGTAATTGAGTCTTACTGGCTTAAGCTTAATGGTAATGCCCTTTTCCCTTTCCAGCTCCATCTTGTCTAAAAACTGTTCTTTCATTTCCCTATCACTGAGCGCCCCGGTCAAATGAAGCAAACGGTCCGCCAGGGTTGATTTACCGTGATCTATATGAGCTATAATACTGAAGTTCCTAATATTCTTCTGCAAATTTTAACCTCCAGGTAGAACACAAGAGAACACAAGGGGACAGTTCTTTTGTGTTGTCTCCATGTCTTGTCCCCTTCTGTTCCCCGCCTTCTGTCTTCCGTCTTTAGAGCTTCTAAAATTATAACTGATTAAGCACCGCGGTTCAATTGATGGGAGTTTTATGAGCTTCTCGACAGGCGCTGCCGAAGCATATTAAGCAGCAATTGGGACTCTTCCAGTTTAAAGAAATAAATAATAAGGCCGTAGACAATAGCACCGGATAAAACTCCCCCGGTTACCAGGATCATAAGCTGAAGCTTGCTTGCCAAAGGCCAAATTTCAAGCATTCTTCCCGTAAAGAAACGCAGCAGGGCCCACATCAGCAAAGAGGCGCCCAGAGAAATGAGAAAACTGCCGGCAATCCTGCCTCCACCCAGTTGGCCCAGTTTTTTCCGCAAAGCCAGCATCAAAAAGATGAACCCAGCCAATCCCGATAGCGAATAAGCCAGGGCCAGACCTTTATGCCCCATAGTAGCCACCAGGTTTAAAGAAAGCAGGATATTAGCAACTATAGTGATAAAAGCAGCTGCAACCGGAGTAAAAGAATCATGCAAAGCATAAAAACTGCGGTTTAGAACCTGCAAGGAAGAATAGGCAAAAAGGCCAAAACAATAAAAGAAAAGAGCCTCATTGGTTATGGCTACCGCAGTGGCAGAAAATCGCCCCTGCTCAAAAAGCAGTCTAATTATCGGCTCGCCCAGGGCCATCAAGCCAAGAGAAGCCGGGATGGTGAGTAAAAATACGGCCCTTATGGCCAGGGAACTGCTGCGTTTAAACTGGGCTATTTCTCCCCGGGCTGCCAGATGGGTCAAGGTGGGGAAAATCGCTACTCCCAAAGATACCGCAAATATTCCCAGGGGAAGATTTACTATTCGCTGGGCCAGGCTAAGAGCGCTTACCGTTCCCGCCGCCAGGCTCGATGCCAGGTTCTGAGTCACGAAAAGACTCACTTGTACCGCTCCTAATCCGGCTAAAACCGGTACCATAAGCTGGATTATTTCCTGAAAGCCCTGGTTCTTATAGTCAAACGAGAAATAATATTTCATTCCCAGACGCCGCAGTGCAGGAATCTGCACCACAAAATTGGCAACAGCGCCCAGAACCACTCCCAGCGAAAAAGCGGCAACGCCTAATTGCTCCACCAGGCCAACACCCACCACTATAATCACTAGATTGTAGAGCAGACTTCCCCAGGCTGGAGCCCAGAAATGATGAAATGAGTTCAATATGCCCATGGCCATCCCGTTGAGAGCCATGAAGAAGGTTTGGATGAACATGATGCGGGTAAGATATATCGCCAGGTCGCTGTACTGGGCGGGTAAGCCGGGAACCAGTATCTTCATTAACAGTGGGGTATACAGATAGGCCAGGGCCATAATAAAGAGCATCAGCAAAAGCACATAGTTTAATACAATGCTGGCGGAGCGCCAGGCATCCTCTTCCTGATCGCGAGCCACAAAAGTAGAGATAACAGGGATAAAAGCCGAGCTCAAAGCTCCGCCCACCAGTAACATGTAAATGAAATCCGGAATAGAAAAAGCAGCCCGGTAGGCATCAGTAATATAATCCTGTCCAAAGAGAGTATAAAGGGCTACTTCCCGACCATAACCCAAGATCCTCGACAGTATTACCGTGATCATGAGCAAAACCGCGGCCCGGGCTACATTTCTTCCCCTTTCGCTCAAATACTATCAACTCCAATAATAACACAAGGGGACAGTTCTTTTGTGTTGTCTGTCTTGTCCCCCTGTTTTCCTCACCCCTCAACTTGCTAACCACCCATGGTCAGGGGCCACAACCACTATGAAAATAGGGGAAGCAACAAGTGCGAATTTTTTTGACGCTGATCAACGCTGATTTATTAAGATTTTATAAGATAGTATCAGCGTAAATCACCCTGCGGGTACCACTGATGCTCCCTGCGGTTGCTATTAAGGTTGCTGCGCCCGAAGGGTCAGCGTACTTCTGCGTCTAAACCCAAATTTTCTTGCTAACCAAGCAGGAGCGATTTAGAGAAATATTGCCTTAAAAATAAGCCATGATTTATTCAAATATTGTACTGCCTGCTGACCCTGGTTTTTTGCACTTTGCCGTAAAAGCTGCCACTCGTAATTCAGCAACTCCGGGGATACTTTATAATCCTGGGATAATAACTGCAGATTCCAGCTACCCTGCTCGTAATTACAGGCAAATACGGGGCCGCGATTGTCCAGAGTAAGATGGTTTATTCCCTGATTGCTAATATTAAGCCCACCAATAAATAGTACTAGCAAAATAAAGAGCAAAAAGAACTGCTTTAACTTCGACACCTGTTATAAGTCCTCCTTTAGCACTTCGATTAAGATATCAGAAAAAAGCATTCCTGCATAGCGGGCCTCCGCCAAAGAGTTCAAATCACCGCCGAACTCCAGCAACAAGGCCCGGGGGAAAAACTCCTGGTTATAAGTCCCGGCCTTGGTTCTGATTCCTTTTATCAGACCAGGATATTTCTTTTCCCCCTGATGATAGATTTCCTGGGCAAATTCCAGGTTCTTCCGCCATTCCGGATGGCTTTTGCGCTCATCGGTTCCGACAATTATCAGAATACGGGCGCTTTTCTTTCCATCTATTTCTACGGTCTCGGCTTTTTCCAGACCGGGTATACTGTCGCGATGAATATCAAACAAGGCCAGCAATTTATTATTGGACTGGAGTATTTTTTGTACCGTTTCCCGGGAGTTGGTATAACTCTTGTTATAATCAGGAAAATCATGAATCCTGTCTTCGAATTCAGCCGGCAGTCCCCGTTTGCTTAATGATTCACTAATACTCCTGGCCACCTCATTGACCAACCCCCTTTGCCCGTCGCAACGGGCCTTCCCACTATCAGGAATGTAGGATTCGGCACTATGGGTACAGTAAAATACTACCTTGCAGTCTTTAAAAAAGCGGCTATAATCAATATCCCGGCTCTCCTCCAGCGGCTCCGGCTCAACTTCGGGCAATTGAACCTCGTTTTCCCCCTCATTCTCCCGGAGATCTTCTTCGTTGCGACCATAGGCCAGGGCCTGGATACTGGATATCATCAAGTCTTCCGGCATCTTCTCCTTAAAATAATGCCTTGTCATAGGAAAAGAAGTCTTTTCCCCGGCAAAAACCACATTTACTTCCCGGAAGAGACTGGCTGCCTGCTTTTTATCCAGCTCAATTTTTTTAAAAGGCAGCAAGATATTCTGCATATTGAAAGTCGGCATCTTCCCCAGATAGGGGCTGCTAATCTCAGCACTAACCCCGGTTATCAAAACCAATAAAAATAATTGCATAAGGAAGATGCTTTTTATAAAAGTCCCAAAGTAGTGCTTGTGCACCCTGTCCACCCCACCATCAAATATCTTATTAAATTTATGGTGGACAAGAGATAATTAGAACCCGGTTCTTTTTAGTATAGTCTTTCCTTTATTAAGGGCTCATAATATAACGAGGCAAAATATATCCTCTGCTTTATTAAGCGGCTGCTACATATTTATGAAACGGGCGGCAGTTTTCTAATTCCCCGCCTCGTTGCGGCGCTGTGTTGAAACTACTACGCAGTTTCTTCCGATGCTTAATCGAGGTAAAATATAACTTAACAACTTAAGTGCCTGGCACCATAGAATTAAATACGTTTTTTCTTGCAATTTAATTGGGGGAGTGCTATAGTATTCCTGTTAGTCTTCAACTTACAAGGAGGTGAAAGTGTGGCCAAAAGTAAAACCCCCGCTAAAAGAGCTCATAGGGCAGAAGCCAACCGGCTCAGAAATAAAGCTTATAAAAGTAAGCTGAAAAGAGCAATAAAGCAATATGATAATGCAATAACTGCGGAGGATTTGGATACAGCCGGCAGCAATCTGTTGCAGGTAACCTCCCTTTTAGATAAGAGCATCAGCAAAGGAATCCTTCATAAGAATAATGTGGCCAGAAAAAAATCAGCTTTAAGTAAAAAGCTGAATAGTATTAGCCAATAAGCAGGAACCTGTCTACGGACAGGTTCTTATTTTTTATCTGCCTTTTTGCCTGCCACTACAGATTTCCACTATCAGGGCCTCCATGAGCATTTTGTTATCCATACTGCTGCTCTTGAACTTAATATCGGTTTGCAGAAATATTTGAAATAGCTGCCTCAATTCTTCCCAACCAAAATTCCGGGCATTATCCAGCATCTTCTTTACCATGAATTCGTGTAAGCCTGTTTGACCCGCTATCTCCCTGCTGCTATAAGATTTTTCACTATAGTATTTAACCCTGGCCAGGGCCATGAACTGGCGCACAATAATATAAAGAAATAAAATCGGGTGTTCTCCCTGAACCAACAGTTGATTATAGGCCTGGAAAGAGGCCTTCAGGTTGCGCTTCAATAACGCATCGCTTAACTTGAAGACCTTGATTTCAGCTTTAGTCTCCAGTTCCCCTTCAATATCGGCAATTTTAACTGGCCGCCCCTTCACCAGCAAGGCGGTTTTATCAATGAGATTTTGCAGGTAATACATATCCTGTCCACTTTTCGCCATCAGGTTGGCGGCGGACTTTTCTACCTTCAAACCACGGGAAGCAAACTCCTTATTTATCCATTCCGACAGTTGCTGGCTGCCGAGGGATTTGCAAGCAATTACAGTGGCCTCACGATCCAGCATCTTTACCAGGGGATTTGTAGTACTATGTTCACTGGCGGTTAGTACCAGTACCTGCCCTTCCATGTCCTGCTGCAGGTAATCCAAGAATACTTTCTCTATCTCGGCAGTTTTACCCCCCCGTCGTTTGGCTTTTCCTAACCACCAGGGCCTCTTTATTACCACCAGCCTCTGCAAGGAAAATAAAGGACTGAATTGCAGGGCTTCCAGCAATTCATAGGCATTCAGCTCATCTGCGTTCAGATAAGTAGTTTCCACTTCTTCGCCACTTTCCTGGCCCATAAGCGCTGCAATTCTTTCCAGTTCCCGGTCAATTAAATAGCTTTCTTCACCCCAAAGGAAATAAATCCGATTCTTGCTCATAAGATACTCGTTCCTTTCGCTGTACTATTGCTTTTCGTCCCGCAATTCGATTATCGCTACGGTACAGCGGGAAATACATAGCATATCCCCGGCCTCATCATAGATCCGGACATCCCAAACAATAGTGCTGCGCCCTACATGAATCGGAGTCCCTACAGCTTTTATCATTCCATCGCGCTTGCTGCGAATATGATTAGCATTTATTTCCAGACCCACAGCCCGTTGTTTTTCCACATCAATAAAAAGATAACTACCGGCTGAGGCTACCGTCTCAGCCACTACCACCGATACTCCGCCATGCAGAAAACCAAAGGGTTGATGGGTTCTGGGGGTTACGGGCATAGTAGCCACTACCCGCTCCTGGGAAAACTCGGTTATTTCAATCCCCAGAACCTCCATAACCGTATTCTTAAAAAACTCATTATCAAATATTATTGATTCTTCTGACATAATCTTTCTTATCTCCTTTCCCCTTAGTAGTCTAGTAAGGAAATTTACTTAAAGAAATATTTTCATTCTTGGTTGTGCCTTGCAGGCATGGAGGGTTCCACTGCAAAAAGTTATAAATATGCATTAGCTTGCATAAAAAGGGTTTTCTGCAGCAGAGTCACTTAAAATAATTCGAAAATTATTTACTGCTAATACTAATAACTTTTTGCTATCTTTTGACACGATTATACCCCAGAGGCTCAAGCAGGGCAATTCTAGACCGGATAGCAATCGGCGGAATACTACCTCCCCGGAGTTTAATGTAGTATTTTTGAACCTTATCTGTTTCCTTTTCAGCCAAGAATTTGCGAACTGCTGGGAAACTATGATAATCTTAATACTATAGTTAAAGAACAATTGTCATATCACGGGGGTAACCATGTTATTCTTTCTTGCGGTTTTGCTTCTTATTGCTACCTTTTCCAGCAAAATGTCTGCTCGCTTCGGAGTTCCCGGCCTGGTAATCTTTATTGCTCTGGGCATGATTTTTGGAAGCGATGGTTTTAACCTTATACAATTTGATGATCCTGTATTGGCACAGCAAATTGCCATTGCCTGCATGATTATTATTCTATTTGAAGGTGGGTTCAGCACAAAAAAGGACTTATTGCGCCTGGCTTTCCAGCCCGCATTTTCTCTGGCCACTCTGGGGATAATTGTCACGGCTGTTACCCTGGGTCTGTTGTCCCACCTGCTGATTGGCTTGCCCCTGGAATCAGCTATCTTAATCGGGGCAATTGTATCATCAACAGACGCTGCCGCAGTATTTGCTATATTCCGCAATAAACGCATAGAACCCAAAACTGCTGCTACAATCGAAGTAGAATCGGCTTCCAACGATCCCATGGCTATTATACTAACAATTACTATTATCAGTTTTATGCAGGGAGAAATCACCAGTTGGCAGCTCTTTTTAGGCAAACTGCTCTGGCAGATACTGACCGGTTTAAGCATTGGTTATTTGCTGGGAAAAACCGCGCCACACTTGATTAACCGGATTAAACTTGATTCAGGCGGTTTTTATTATGTTCTTATTTTAAGTCTCTGCTTCTTAAGCTATGGTCTGGCTGATGAATTAAATACCAATGGCTTTTTAGCCGTGTTTATCGCTGGTTGCTACATAGGCAATGCAGAATTCGTTTATAAACAAGGCATCACCAGGTTTATTGGGGGCTTGTCTACCTTTAGTCAGGTGGTTTTGTTCTTGATGCTGGGGCTGCTGGTATTTCCATCAAATCTGCTACAAAACTGGCAGCATGGTATCATTATTGCTGTAATCTTAACTTTTATAGCACGGCCGGTAGCGGTTTTCCTTTGCACAATTTTTTGGGAATACAGCTTAAAAGAAAAACTCTTTATTTGCTGGGGAGGAATCAAGGGCGCAGTCCCGATTGTACTGGCAACATATCCTTATGTTGCAGGATTAGAGGGAGGCAGTTACTATTTTAATGTGGTTTTTTTCGTAGTATTAATGTCAGCCTTGATTCAAGGCTCCAGCATTGACCTGGTAGCTAAAAAGCTGGGTTTGCTGGCAGGAAGTAAAGTACGCCACCCTTTTTCTTTTGAGCTGATTGCCTTGCAGGAGACGCAGAGCGAACTGTTGGAGTATAGCGTGGATAAAGGTTCCTGGCTGGTTAACCATAGCCTGCAGGATATACCCTGGCCCCAGGACAGCCTGGTAACTGCCATTGTGCGGCAGGATGAAATAATAACCCCCCGGGGAGATACAGTTGTAAAACCCAAAGATTTGCTGTTTATTCTGCTTAAAAGCAACTATCGAGAGGAATTGCTGGACTTGTTGGATGGAAGTAATGGTCAAAATGAAAGGGAGGGATATTCGTGTCAATATTAATCCGCAATGGAACCCTGGTTACCATGAACTCCAGGCGGGATATCCTGCGAGCGGACATTTTGATAGAAGGTGACCGGATAAAGGAGATAGGAGCCCTGAAGGGATGTGAGATCCGGCAGGAAATAGACGCTGCCGGCATGCTGGTAATTCCCGGTCTCATACAATCCCATATTCACCTCTGCCAGACCCTTTTTCGGGGATTTGCGGATGATTTGGAACTGATGGACTGGCTGAAGCAACGCATCTGGCCCCTGGAAGCGGCTCATGATGAAGAATCCCTTTATTACTCTGCCCTCCTGGCATCAGCCGAACTCATTTCCGGAGCTACCACTTCCATTATAGATATGGGTACGGTTAGGCATAGCAATTCATTGTTTGAAGCGGTAAAACAATCCGGTTTACGCTACCTGGGAGGCAAATGCATGATGGATTGCGGGGATGAGGTACCGGAAAAGTTGATAGACTCACGGGAGAAATCCCTACAGGAAAGCATGGATCTTTTTGAGCGCTGGAACGACCAAGAACAGGGCCGCATAAATTATGCCTTTTGCCCTCGTTTTGCGATATCTTGCAGCGAGAGATTACTCCGGGAAATCAGCCAGCTCTCAGAAAAATTCAATATACCCGTACACAGCCATGCTTCGGAGAACCGGGATGAAATCAGAATAGTGGAAAAAGAGAGAGGTTTAAGAAATATTATCTACTTTGATCAACTGGGCTTGTGCCATGATAAAGTAATACTGGCTCATTGCATTCACATAAACGAAGAAGAAATGAAAATCCTGGCCGAAAAGCAGGTAAATGTCGTTCACTGCCCGGCCTCCAACCTTAAACTGGCCTCCGGGCTGGCTCCGGTTCCAGCCTTGCTGGATAAGGGAGCCCGGGTCTCCCTGGGTGCTGATGGCGCTCCTTGTAATAATAACCTCAGTCAATTTATGGAAATGCGCCTGGCAGCTTTAATCCACAAGCCCTCCTACGGCCCGACCAGCATGCCGGCAGAAAAAGTATTCGAAATGGCGACCCTGGGTGGTGCACGGGCCATGGGACAGGAAAAAGAGATAGGCAGTCTGGAGCCTGGGAAAAAGGCTGATTTGGCTATTGTCAATCTTGAGCACTGGCATAGCCAGCCGACAGCCCATAGCACTGTCTACAGCCAACTGGTTTATCAGGCTCTGGCCAGTGATGTCTGGGCTACTATGGTTGATGGCAGATTCTTGATGCTGAATACTGCCCTGCTTACTATTGATGCTGAAGCAGTAAAAATAAATAGCGAAAAAGCCCTGGATCGGATACTGCAAAGGACCGGGTTGAAATAGCTATTTAAATCGATTGCCCTTTCGCCCCGATTTTTATTTTAACCCAGCGGCCATTGCTCTGGAAAACTATGGCTCCGTCCTCATCCGTACGCAAAACCTCTATCCCTTGTTCTTGAAGTTCTTTTAACACGCTGGCATGCGGGTGGCCAAAGCTGTTGTTGGCTCCAGCGGAAATAATGGCCCAGCGGGGGTTAAGTTCTCGGTAAAATTCCGGCAACAGAGAGCCCTTGCTACCATGGTGTGGCACCTTTAGCACAGTACTTGTCCCCAATTTTCCCTGCTGCAGCAATTCCTGCATTCCTTCTTTCTCCACATCGCCAGTCAATAAAAAGGAGAAAGCTCCGTACTGGCAGTTCAAGACCAGCGATTTATTATTATATTGGTTTCCATAATAAAGCTCCCCTTCTGGATAAAGAACGGTCAGTTCACATCCTTTTTCCAGGTTGAGCCGCTGGCCGCTTTTCAGGAAGATTAGAGGAATATTTTTCCTGGCCGCAACCCCTTTGAGTTCCTCATATTCTTTGGCCTCCTTAAAACAATAGGGTAAGGCAATATGAGCTACGCTTAGCTCTTTACTGGCTTTTTCCAATCCCTGTAGATGGTCTATATCCGGGTGAGTATTGATAACCACATCAATTTTCCTTATACCACGATGATGCAGGTATGGAAGCAATTTCTTGCTGCCCGGGTCAGAATAATGACTGCCCCCACCGTCTACCAGGACAAATTTACCTCCGGGACTCTTTAAAAGAATACTATCCCCCTGCCCCACATCGATTAACACAAGCTCCATTACCCCGCGCTGGTATAGGCTGGCGGGTAATGATATTAGCAGAATAAAGAGCAGTATCAGGGAAAGCCCAAGATACTTTAATTCGTTTTTTCTATAGTCTTTACTCCAGGATAGAGCTAGAAGGAGCAGGCCAAGATAATAGACGATTATCAGGATAAAGTGCGGGGTTGCAACCCAGCAGAAAGCCAGAGGCAGCTTCAAGACGGCGCTATTCAAGCCCATAATCAATTCAATAAAAAACCCGGCCGGGTAGAGGAATATGCCGGCCAGCAAAGGCCAGACAGTGGCCAGCATTAAAGCCAGCAATCCCAGGATTACGCAGGCTCCGGATAGATAAGAGGTAAGTACATTGCTCAATAAAGATACCGGGCTAAAGAGGTTAAAGTGATAGGCTGTAAGAGGGAGTACGGCCAGCTGCGCCGAAAAAGGAATCAGGAGCAAATCCCAGAGGCGATTCGTATAGTGAAGCCTTTTTTTCAAGAGGGGGAAAAGGTAAAGCAGGCCCCAGGTGGCCATAAAAGATAGCTGAAAGGAAATTTTGAATAGGGCATAAGGGTCACTCAAGATTATTATGGCTCCGGCCAGGCCAAGACTGTTCAAGAGAGCATTTTCTCTACCCGAATAATAGGCTATTAATCCCAGAATAGCCATTATTACTGCCCGAATAACCGATACCGGCCAACCTACCACCGAAGCGTAAAGCAGCAGAAAAAAACTGGTAACCACCAGTTTCATCATCCGTGACATACGGCAGAGGGAAGTAAGCCAGGTTATCAGCAAAAGAAGAAAGCCCACATGAAGCCCGGATACCGAAAAAATATGTACTATCCCGCTTTTCTGAAAGTCCTGGTATTGTTCGGGGTCCATGGCATCGGTTTTGCCCAGCAGCATTCCCAGAAGGATGGCCGCTTCCTGTGGTGGAAGGCGATCCCTAATAATTTTTTCTCCCGAGTTTCGAATTGCGGCGAAAAAGCTTTCCGCCTGTCCTGGCGTGGAAATTATTGTAATAGCATTTTCTTCTTTAACCGACATTAAATAATAAATCCCGCTATAGGATAAATAGCGCGGATAATCAAATTCCCCGGGGTTTCCAGGAGGTCGGGGAAGCCTTAAATCTCCCCGCAATGATATTTCTTCACCCTTCCGTACCGAAGCCGCGAAGTTGCAGAATACTTGAATTTTCTCCACTGCCCTTCCAGTCTCTTTAGTCTTAAGAACAAAACTGCTTCTTTTACCATCAAATTCAGGAATTGTCTCCACCCGGCCAGTTAAAACCACTCCCTCTTGTGCTTTTAAATCAAGCGGTACCGGTGTCTGCATCCAGTTAAAAAACAGCAAGGCCAGTAACAAGAGGGCTAGAGCGCTATAAGACCTCAGAGAGTACTTCCTGCCCCAAATTCCTCCTGCCAGGAGAAATAAAAAGACTAAGATAAATAGAGGCCAGCAGGCATAATAACTGAAACAGGCGGAAGCCGCCAGAACTATGAAAATCTCAAACCACGACAAGGGCATTATTAATTAACCACCTGCCCGCATATTAATTATGCTCTGATGTCACTGCCCCATAATTGTTTTGCTTGCATATTTATACAAACCTTGACTCTACTGCAAAAACCCCTCTTGTTGCATAAGGGTTGCATAAATATACAAAGCGCTGGCGAAGCCTGATTCGGAACGACACGGGGGTCGTTCCCTACACACCCTTCGGTCGCTTTTAATGTAGCTGAGCGGTATATTTATGCATGCTAATGCATATTTATAACTTTTTGCAGTGACATCAAACCTTATACAACAAAAGGAGTTTTATAGCAGCATCATGCTTTCTGTTTCTTGTAAAGGATTACCTTACTGTTATATGATCCTTTATGGCTTCAAACTTCTTCTCTCCTATGCCGCTAACGTTTTTAATATCTTCAATTTTTTGAAAGGCTCCGTTGGCCTCCCGGTAGTCAACAATCCGCTGGGAGAGGGCGGGTCCTATTCCGTTTAACTTATCGGCCAGTTCGATGGCCGTGGCCTTATTAATATTAACTTTGGCGGAACTGGCCGGAGAAGCTGGAGAAGAGACCGGCAACTGCGAAGCTCCTTGTATTCCGGCCACTTCCACTGCTGGTTCCCCTTCCCCTGGAATCACAATGGTTTCTCCGTCCACTAGAGGACGGGCCATATCTATAAGCCGTAAATCAGCCTTATCTTCAGGCCCAGCCATTTCCACCGCCTGGTATACGCGGTCATTCTCTTTTAACTGGTATACTCCGGGTTTTTTAACCTCTCCACAGATATATACCTGAATCAAGCTATCTTCCAAACGCTCCGGTTTTTCCGCCGGATTAACCTCAATAAGTTCAAGCTGTTCGGAAGAATCGGGATTTCTATATTCGGCATATTTGAACCCGGCCAGAAATACCAGTACCAGTAAAATAAAGGAACCGGCAATCAGGTAGCGCTTGTCTATATTATCCATATATCCTCACCTCCCTACTTTAATTCGCCAAGAAATGTTAGAGCCCTCCATTTTGTGATATTATTAACATTAATTTTTGCTCCTAATTTGCGACCTTATTCGCAAAGTGGGTTTAACAGGAGGATTATTTGCACTGCTAGCGAATTAATGAAATAAATTAGCTTCTATGGAATGATAAACAGAATATTTTAGTTAACCACCCATATCTAGGGGCCTAACCACCAAAGAAAATAGGAGGAATTCTATTTTCGTAATAACTCCCCATGGCCGGGGGCCACAACCAACGATGAAAGGTGAGTTTAACTCAAGATGTAGTTTTCAAGGGAGGGTATTTAATGCTGGATATAGCCGCATTGGCTAAACTCGGAGGAGTTAAAAAATATAACGCTGACGAGATTTTTTTTAATGCCGGAGATCCCGGCCACGAAATGTATATTATCCTCAAAGGTCGCGTAGGGGTTTATATAACCTCCATTGACGGTTTTCCTATCATGGTAACGGAACTGGCCTCTGGAGACTTTTTTGGTGAAATGTCCCTGTTGGAAGGCCAACCCCGTAGTGCTACTATCGGGGCTATAGAAGATACTATTGTACTGGTTATTAATGAAAACAACTTTGAACAGGTAATTGCCCAACAGCCCAGCCTGGCTTACCGAATAATGAAAGGTATGAGCAGCCGGGTACGCCAGCTTAACGAAGATCTGGGCCAGTTGAAGCGAGGAAAAGCCGAGGAAAGAAAAGCACATAAGTTGACTGCTCCCCCTACCGTAAGAACACCAGCAACGCAGGTTTTAGATAACTCCCTTTTCCCTCCCGGGCATAAGCCTTACCCTCTGGACGCTCCCCCTAATGACAATAACCTGCTTTTCGATCGGGAGGTTCTTTGCCCCGTCTGTGAGGAAAAATTCAAGACCAAAAATGTCCGTTCTTCCAAGCTCCGGCTGGATAAGGTGGATTATGATCTGCGTCAGCGCTTCGTGGACTTTGAGCCGCTATGGTACCTGGTCTGGACCTGTCCCAACTGCTACTATTCCAACTTCAACTTCGAGTTCAAACAGGTGCCTGAAGCCTTCAAGAAGAAGCTGCTGGAGCAAGGCAAGCAATTAAAAGCTAGCGTACGCTTGCAGTTTAGTGATCCCCGCAAACTGGATGAGGTTTTTGTGACCTACTACCTCATGCTGCAATCCCTGCAGGCATCGGGCAAACCAAATCCTACCGAAGCAGCCAAGGTTTGGCTGCGCCTTTCCTGGTTGTACAGTGACGCCGGAGATGAGGAGATGTTTTTATATGCCTCCCGACAAGCGCTGGATATGTTTAAAGACACCTACTATAATACCCGCCGGGATACTTCGGTGGAACAGGATCAGCGCCTCTCTTTGCTGTTGGGCGAACTCAGCATGCGGATTGGTGATAATTCAGAAGCGTTGAAGTTCTTCCGGGGAGCCATTGCACGCAAAGGCGGCAATAATACTATCAACCGGCAGGCCGAGGATCGAATCAGTGATTTGAAGGACAAAATATTAGTACAAGAAAAGAAGGCAGAGGATACAGAATAATCGCTGAGGTGGTGGCCTTGAAGTCCACCATCTCAGCTTTCGCTTTAGACTAATTAATTTAGCACTGTTCATAGCTGGCGCATAAGGTTTCATCTTCCGGGGAGCCGCTGCTTATCTCACTACAGGGGGCTACCTGAATAGCGTCCAAGCTGCACATATTGTTTTCATAAAATCGGCAGCTACTTACATCACACATTATGGTCTGCCGTCCTCGCAATTTCATCCCTCCTTAGCCAAGTTAAATAAGTAAAAAAGCCTAAACCCTGTAGAACTAAAATTACCGGGATTCTAATTTTAAATAATCCTGTTATAGTTATACAGAGCCGCGTTATTAATTTGCTTCGGGGAGAAGATTATTATTCTATCAGTTGACTTTGTTTAAGGATTATCATATAATTGCTAATGTCAATTTCATATTCAAAAGCAAGGAACCGGAGTAGTAGACTGGCATCAGGCAGAGAGTCGCGGGAAGCTGCGAAGCGACAAAGCTGGTTGAACTCGCCGGGGAGCTTTACAGGTGATAATAGCCTGCAACGGAGATCCCGTTACGATTATCAAGTGGACAGTCATGTGGGGCTATGGCGCAGCTGGGAGCGCGCTTGAATGGCATTCAAGAGGTCGTGGGTTCGAATCCCACTAGCTCCACCATTATTATCTGTCAATAAGGGTGGTACCGCGGGTAACAATATCGCTCTCGTCCCTGAACGGATGAGGGCTTTTGCTTTTTCTGATAAAATTTTAGGAGGCTGTTATGCTAAATAGAAAGTACGATTTTAAATCCATTGAAACCAAATGGCAAGCTTGCTGGGAGAAAAACCAGGCCTTTAAAGTGAAAGAAGACCTCCAGAAACCAAAGTATTATAATCTGGAGATGTTTCCCTACCCTTCCGGACACCTGCACATGGGCCATGTGCGTAATTATGCTATCGGCGATGTGGTGGCGCGTTTCAAGACCATGAACGGCTTTAATGTCCTTCATCCCATGGGCTGGGATGCTTTTGGCCTTCCCGCTGAAAATGCGGCCATTAAAAATGCTATTCACCCTGCCACCTGGACCGAATCCAATATAGAAAACATGAAAATACAACTCAAGACCATGGGGATCAGCTATGATTGGGATCGAGAGTTGGCTACCTGCAAGCCTAATTATTACAAATTTACCCAGTGGATGTTTTTAAAGCTCTACGAAAACCAGCTGGCCTATAAAAAGAAATCTGCCGTAAACTGGTGCCCTTCCTGCCAAACGGTTCTGGCCAATGAACAGGTGGTAGATGGGGCTTGCGAACGCTGTGAAGCTGTTATAGAAAAAAAGCAACTGGAACAATGGTTTTTCAAAATAACTGACTATGCCCAAAGGCTTTTAGATGATTTGGCCATGCTGCCAGGCTGGCCGGAAAAAGTCAAGACCATGCAAAAGAACTGGATCGGCCGCAGTGAAGGCTGTGAGTTTTCCCTGCATATTGCAGGCAATGATGAAGTTCTCACCGTTTTCACCACACGCCCGGATACGGTTTTTGGTGTCACCTACATGGTTCTGGCCCCAGAACATCCCCTGGTGGAAAAAATCTCTGCTCCAGCTCAGAAAGCAGAAGTTAAAGCATTTGTTGATAAGATGAAATACCTCAACGAAATGGCCCGCACCTCCAATGAGGCAGAAAAGGAAGGTGTTTTCACCGGAGCCTATGCTATTAATCCGATGGATGGGACACGAATCCCCATCTGGATAGCCAACTATGTTTTAATGGAATATGGTACCGGAGCTATCATGGCCGTTCCCGCTCATGACCAGAGAGACTTTGAGTTTGCCCGCAAATATGACATTCCGGTTAAAGTGGTAATAAAAGGCGAGGACACTCCCCTGGATGGAAATCTCCTGCAGGAATCCTACCCTGGCAATGGTCATATGGTGAACTCAGGAGAATTTGATGGTTTGACTGTGGAGGCTGGCATAAAAGCAGTAATCAATTTCATGGAAGAGAAGGGAATCGGCCAGGGAACAGTAAATTACCGCTTGCGCGACTGGCTGATTTCACGGCAACGCTATTGGGGAGCTCCCATTCCTATAGTCTATTGTAATGAATGCGGACCGGTTGCAGTCCCCGAAAAAGATCTGCCCGTATACCTGCCCGTGGATATAGAATTCAAACCCTACGGGGAATCACCATTAAACTTTGTGGAGAGTTTTTATAAGAGTACTTGCCCCTCTTGCGGAAAAGAAGCCCGGCGGGAAACCGATACCATGGATACCTTTGTCTGTTCCTCCTGGTACTTTGAGCGTTTCTGCAGTCCCCATGAAAGCAATCAGCCTTTCAGCCGGGAAGCAGTGGACTACTGGATGCCGGTTGACCAGTATATAGGCGGTGTGGAACATGCCATTTTACATCTCATGTATGCACGCTTTTTCACTAAATTTCTTTATGATATCAATGTTCTATCCTGCCAGGAACCCTTTACCCGCCTTCTCACCCAGGGCATGGTTTTGAAGGATAGTGCCAAGATGTCCAAGTCCAAAGGAAATGTGGTTAGTCCAGAAGAGATAATCGACAGCTATGGAGCCGATACTGCACGGCTCTTCATACTTTTCGCCTCTCCCCCGGAAAGAGACCTGGAATGGAGCGAGCAGGGTGTAGAAGGAGCTTTTCGCTTTTTAAACCGGGTCTGGCGTCTGGGGCTGGAAGTATCCGAGCAAATAAAGGATTTGCTGCTACCAGAGCAATTTGCTGTACTGGACAATGATGCCAAAAACCTGCGTTTCAAAACACATGCTACCATAAAGAAAGTTACTGACGATATCGGAGAACGCTTTAACTTTAATACCGCTATCAGTGCTATAATGGAATTGTGCAATACCCTGGGAGCTTACAAGGGGGTCGAGAACCCTGACTGGCCGGTTGTAAAAGAAGCGGTGGATAATCTCCTGATTCTTTTAAGCCCCTTTTCCCCCCATATCTGCGAAGAATTGTGGCAGCTTACCGGTCATAAAGAGAGTATTTACCTGCAGAAATGGCCGAAATATGATCCTGAAGCCCTGCTTCAAGAAGAAATTGAAATCGTCCTGCAGATCAGCGGCAAAGTCCGGGATCGGATAATGGTGCCGGTTGATGCCGGCCGGGAGGAATTGGAGCAAATTGCCCGGGATAATCCCAAGATTAAAGAATTAACCAAGGACAAAGAAATAGTAAAGATTATCGTGGTTCCCGGAAAGCTGGTCAATGTTGTGGCAAAATAAAACCAAAATAAACCGGGTGTTACATCCATACTTCGCCAACGAGCGCTTGTTATATTTTATGCAACCCTTATGCAACATTAGGGGTTTTTTCAGTGACAGCAATAGCAGGCATAAGGCAAGAAATGGGGTGGGTATAATGAAATGGCTGGTTTTTGATACCTCCTGGGGATGGGCTGCTGTTTTGAGCGACAACAAGCTGATAAAACAGGCTATACTGCCGTCTGATGTTGGTTTAAACGAATTCAGATCCAGTTTGGAAAGCAGCGGAATGGAAAGCCGCCTGATAGGAGAAAACGATGTTACCCTGCCGCTCATTAATAATTTCCGCCGCTATTTTCAAGGGCATTTGGTAGAGAACTGGGAAGCGAAATGGGACATCGACTCCTTGCCCGCCTTTACCCAACAGGTTCTTAAGCATGTATCAAATATCCCCTACGGAGTGACCAAAACCTACGGGGAAGTAGCGCGAGCAATAAGTAATCCCCGCGCGGCCCGGGCAGTAGGCCGGGCCTTGAGCCTGAATCCCCTCCCGCTGCTTATACCCTGCCACCGGGTGCTAGCCCAAAACGGCGGCCTGGGAGGATTTACGGCTCCAGGTGGGGTGGAAACCAAAAAGGCCCTCCTGGCTCTGGAAAATGAAGTTTTTATATCATGGGGACGGTTCTCCTGATCGGTATCATAAGGATTAATGAGAAAAATGCATCTTAGACGCTGAAGGACGCTGATTATTATGATTCACGCAGATAAAAATAACAAAAGAAAAATTATATTAAATCTGCGTTGATCTGCGTCAAGAACGGTCCCCTATGTAAGACCAGCATATTTTCATCGGTGGTTGTGTCCTCCGGGTATGGGGGGTTAATAGAAAAGTGAGGAGTGCGGGGTAGCACTTCTTTTGAATAGTTTCTAAATAAGGGTTCGCGCCTTAACTGCTTTATGAGCCTGATTTTATTTGAAAAACCTCCTCCAGTTTGACTTCCAGGCCGGGGAAGAGGGGGCTGGTTAGAACCTGGTTGGCAGCATACTCGCCGGTTTTTTGATATTTGCCCTCATCATCCAGGCTATAAACCACTATTACATTTAGACCGGGAAAAACCACCCAATATTCGGGAATAGCACTCCTTTCATAAAGATTGAATTTCTCGTTAAGTTCCTTCTTGGCGGTGGAAGGCGAAATGATCTCGATAACCACGGTGGGGGTACCTTTGCAGCCCCTTTCATCTAATTTATCCAGGTCGCAGATTATGCTGAGGTCAGGTTGTACGACATTTGTTATATCTTCGTCCTTCTCATCCCCTTGCGGCAGGCGCACATCAAAGGGAGCAGCAAAGACCCGGCAGCTTCTATCCTGGAAAAATGAGCGAAGTTGAAAGAACAACTCGCCGGAGATTTCCTGGTGTTTCCTGGAAGGCGCTGGGCTCATATCATAGGGTACGCCGCCAATAATTTCCCACCTTTCCTCATCTGGCCATTGCAAGTAGTCGCCGTAAGTATATTTTCGGTCCGGTTTTGAAGCGGACATGGACACGAATGATTCCTCCTTCCGGGCAAGGACCGAGTCCATTCCAATCTTTGTAATTATTATTATACATGATTCAGTTGAACAGGGGCAAATCGGGGACGGTGACACGATATGATACTAACCCCCCATGGCCGCAAACTAAAGGGGACAGTATTTTGGAAGGCTCTAGAGGCTTCCTCCAAAGTACTGTCCCCTTAAATTTTTCCGCGTACAAGCATTTAGGCATAACTTTCGTTTACATCG
>NZ_JAQVZX010000162.1 GCF_028707975.1 Syntrophomonas sp. | reverse complement strand
ACATCCCTGACTTAATTTTACCATCCGCATTGGACAGACTGACCTTCACCGAATAACTGCGCTTAACCGGATCCGGCACCACGGAGACACTTTTCACCTGCCCTTTAAAAGGCTTCTCCCCCGCGGCCTCTATAGAAAGATCAACCGCACTGCCCACTTGTACATAGCTTACTTCCGCTTCGCTCACCAGCAGCTCAATTTCTAATTCCCCAGTATCTGTTACTATGGCGGCCGGCATCTGCGGATTGGCCGTTTCCCCCAGAGAAAGATTAATACTGCCCAATAGCCCGTCTATAGGGGAAGTCAAGTTGCAACTTTCCATCTGGTTCTGCAGGCTGGCCAGAGCCGCCTCTGCCTGGGCTACACTGGCGGCTACCGCCCCCGAATTCAGGGATTCGTACCTCAGTTTTTCCGCTTCAAACTGGCTGTCGGAAATAGCTCCCGCCTTATGCAGTTCTTCATTACGTTCAAAATTCTTCCGCGCGTTTTCCAAGCTCAGCTCATTAGCTACCTGGGCCGCACGCGCCCCGGCCAAACCCGCCTCTGCCTGCTTCACCGCCACATTCAGATCTTTGCTGTCCAGGCTGAGTAAAACCTGTCCAACCCTCACCCTCTGCCCCGGTTGTACGTGAATCGCCGTAACCCGGGCTGGAATCTTGGGCATTATGTATACCTCGTTCTCGCCCCGCACCATTCCCGAATAACGCATACTCTTGGCGATATCGCGCTTTTCCGCCGGGGCCGTGTTGACCGTCAATGCGCTCTCCTTGACCAATTCCTTTTCCTTACCACAACCTGTTGCCAGCATTGACATTGAGATCAACAAAAACAGCAATAAATACAGCCCTTGGCTTTTTCCTTTTCCCTTCACGGGTTCCCCTCCCCACAATCAAATAAGCATATAAGCTCCAAAATATTTTCCGACCGACTGGTAGGTCGGTTATGGTAAAAGTATAGCGCTAAGGGCAAAAAGCGTCAATAGCAGGAAATCAAAGGTATATAGGACAAGAGGAGAGGTTCCTTGTCTTATGTGGCAGCATAACCAACTACACAAGACAATAAACCTTTCCCCTATTCCTACCTGATAAATACCCGTTTTGCTTTTTTCCCCTGGCTGTTCTTGGCATGGCGTTCACTAGCTTTTTGAGGTCTGGTTTATCATGACTTGACAGTCTCGTGGCAGTCTTGACTTGGCAGCCACAAGAACCGTCCCCGCAGCAGTCTCACTCGCCAAATACCAAAGCCAAATCAATTTCCAGATCAGGGAGGATGCCGACCTCAACCTTGTCGTTATCCGGGTATTGGTACAGCCCGCTTCGTTCGTACTTGTTACTTTCATTAAGCATATAAACATCTATAGCCTTATCCAGGGGAAATACCAGCCAGTATTCTTTGACTCCACTACGCTCGTATAAATGGAATTTATCCTGCAAGTCCTTTTTGGCAGTAGCGTGTGATAATATTTCCACTATAAGATCCGGAGCACCTTTACAACCCCTTTTGTCCAGCTTGTTCTTATCACAAATTATTACTATATCAGGCTGCACTACCGTTGTAATCTCTTCGTCATTCTCGTTACCCTGGGGCAATCTAACATCAAACGGCGCATCAAAAACTTCACAGCTTTTACCTCGTAAATAATTGGCAAATTGCATTTCGATATCCCGTGAGATTCTTTGATGTTCGGTTGAAGGAGCCGGACTCATATTATAGGGTACCCCATCAATAAGCTCCCACCTCTCCTCATCCGGCCATTTAAGATAATCAGCATAGCTATATTTCTCATCTTGTTTCTTAATCGAAACCCCCAAAAACGACACCTCCTTCAGCTTCACAGGGGGACAGTCCCCTTGTGTCCCTTTGTGTCACGACCTGGCTCGGTCGCTCCCGTTCCCGTGGCAGGCCGTGGCAGGCCCTAATAGTGTTAAATATGCTTTTTTATCTCTTCCAGGCTTTCATAATCTAAAATGCCATCAATCATAATATCCAAAGTTGGTGGGTTTAATCTTGATATCCCCGTCTTAATTTCCTCTGGTAACAATCCAAATTTTTTAGTCAGTAATTTTATAGCAGTTCTTGCAAGAGCATTTACTTCTCCTTCTTCCATACCTTTTTCCATGCCTTTTTCCATACCTTCCTTGAGGCCTTCCTCGCGGGCTGACTCAATCCTGGTTATCTGGTCGCGGATTTCCGCTTCCCTGGCTTCATAAAGCATTCTGGCCTTTTCATCCTGGCTTACTATTTCCAGAATACTCAAGGCCTTTTTTATCTCCTCATTTTTAGTGGCCAGCATTTCCATCACTCCTTTGGATCTTCCGTCAATGAACTCCATCCACTGGGTTACGGGTTCGCTTTCATCCTTTTCTACAGCTTCATCAAAAAGCTTGGGCAGTTCTAAAAAATGTATCTCCAGGATGTCCGTCAGTTGGTAGCCGGTTTCATCTTCAGTCAAGTGGTAGCAGCTGTGCAGTTTATTAAGGGGAATGCATTTGAAGTCTAATATATTTATGGTTACGCATTTTTTAAGTACCGCATAACTATCCCCGGCCCGGGCCTGGGAACTATACATTTTACTCCAATAGAATAAAGTCCTGGCCGGCATGAATTGGGTGGGCAGTATCTGAATCTCTATATCTATCTGTTTGCCGGAGCTCATTTTAGCCCTTACATCCAGAATTCCTTTCTTATCTTCCGCAAATTCTCTTAACAATTCGTTGTTGATTATCTCAATACCCGCAAATTCCTCCACCTGCATTTTTAACACCGCACTGAGAAAAGCAATCAATATATCTTTGTTTTTTTCATCACCAAAAATTAGTTTGAATACGAAATCAATTTTAGGAGACATAATAAAGCGATCATCTATCTTTTTTGTCTTCTTTCTGCCCACTCTATCGCCCCCTTTTATTTACAGTATAGCATAGCTATAGAACACTTTACAGGCACTTGACCTTCTATTAAAAAGGTTCAGAAAGAAAGACCAACTACAGGAATCGTTCCCGTAGCTGGATATTTTCCTTCTGTTTAGGAATCAAGGAACCTGTCCCCCTGATGGAGGGACACAAG
>NZ_JAQVZX010000052.1 GCF_028707975.1 Syntrophomonas sp. | reverse complement strand
GGGCCATAATGGCTTTGTGCGCATGCAAACGGTTTTCCGCTTCTTCGAATACCCGCGACTGGGGACCATCCATTACCTCATCGGTAATCTCCTTGCCCCGCTTGGCCGGCAGGCAATGCAGTACAATTGCATCTGGACGGGCCAGGCTTAAAAGCTTCCGGTTTACCTGGTACTGGAGGAAATGCTGCTCCTTGTCATCAGCCTCTTCTTCCTGCCCCATGCTGGCCCATACATCGGTGTAAACCACATCAGCGTCAGTGATGGCCTCCACCGGGTCGCTCAAGACTTGCAGGCGGGCTCCGCTTTCCTGAGCATCCTCCCGAGCCATTTCCAGAATGGCCGCATCGGCTTCGAAACCGCTCGGTGAAGCGATGGCCACATCCATACCGACTTTGGCACCGCCGAAAAGCAGGGAATGGGCTACATTATTGCCATCGCCGATAAAGGCGCATTTCAAGCCCTGCAAGCTTCCCTTATCTTCTTTTATAGTCATCAAATCCCCTATCACCTGAGTGGGATGAAGTAAATCGGTCAAGCCATTGATTACGGGAACAGAGGACCATTGGGCCAGTTCCAAAACCTCTTCATGCCCAAAAGTGCGGATCATAATGCCATCCACCATCCGGGTCAGAACCTGGGCGGTATCTTTTATGGTTTCCCCCCGTCCCAGCTGAATATCGCGGGGGCTTAAAAAGAGAGCATGTCCTCCCAGTTGATACATTCCCACTTCAAAAGCTACCCGGGTACGGGTGGAGGCCTTCTGAAATATCATAGCCAGGGTTTTCCCCGCCAGGTAGGGATGAACTATAGCGGATTTTTGCATCTTTTTCAACTCGGCGCCTACTTCCAGAATGTAGGCAATCTCTTCCCGGCTGAAGTCGTGAATACTGATAAAATCCCGCCCCCGGAGATTATCTTTTAGTTTTAACATCTTCCCACTCCCATCTATCATAATTTCCCTACTACAGGGAACAAGCGGACAGTCACTTTCTTATTCATTGCATGCCTGCTCTGCTTCAAGCGCTCCATTCCATCAAGGCCCCTTTAAGAATCCCCATAGCCTGGTTTATCTCCATTTCGCTTACTACCAGCGGGGGTACGAAGCGAAGCACTTTAGGCCCGGCCCCCAGCAGGAGCAGGCCTTTTTCCATACAAATCTCCACCAATTCTCTAACCTCGGTATTGAATTCTATTCCCAGCATCAAACCCCGGCCACGGACGGTGGTAATGCGAGGGTCACTTATAGAAAGCAAAGCTTGGTAAAGATATTCCGCTATCTTTTCCACTTGAGCCAGAAATTCCTGGCTAGCTACGGTATCTACTACCTTACAGGCCAACGCTGTGGCCAGGGGGTTGCCCCCAAAGGTGGAAGCATGGTCGCCCGGAGCAAAACCGCTGGCTGCCTTTTCGCTGGCCAGCATGGCCCCAATGGGAAATCCCCCGCCCAACCCCTTGGCCAGGGTTACGATATCCGGCTGCACCCCGTAAGCCTGGTAGGCCAGGAGTTTTCCACTCCGGCCCATCCCGCATTGGACTTCATCAAAAATCAGCAATATACCCTCCTGGTCGCAGATTTCCCGCAAACCCCGGAGAAAAGATAAACCAGCCGGTTGTATTCCTCCCTCTCCTTGAATGGGCTCCAGCATTATGGCACAAATGCTGTCATCCAACAAGGCTTCCACCGTATCCAGTTGGTTGAACTCGGCATAAACAAAACCCGGAGGAAGAGGAGCAAAGCCTTCCTGGTACTTGGGCTGTCCGGTGGCAGTCAGGGTAGCCAGGGTACGGCCATGAAATGAATTCTTAAAAACAATAATCGTATTTCTTTTTCCTTCTTTTTGACGGTAAAAATACTTGCGGGCCAGCTTTATTGCAGCCTCATTGGCCTCGGCTCCGCTGTTGCAAAAGAAGGCTTTGCCCATCCCCGCAGCCTGCACCAATTTTTGCGCTAATTCTACCTGCGGCTTTATCCAATAAAGGTTGGACACATGCCATAACTGCTCACTCTGCTCCCGCAGGGTCTGGTTCAAAATATCGGGGCAGTGGCCCAGAAGGCAAACCGCTATACCGCCGACAAAGTCCAGGTATTGTTTGCCATTGGCATCCCACAGATAACAGCCCTTTCCCTTTACCGGCGCAATAGGAAAACGCCCATAGGTATTCATTACATATTCCTGACCTTTATCCATAATATCTTGACTGCTCAATTTGTATCCTCCTGTTCTACTCGTTGACTACCATGGTTCCAATACCTTCGTCGGTAAATACCTCCAGCAATATGGAATGGGGTACCCGCCCATCGATAATATGGGTGCGTCCTACCCCGCCGGTTACCGCCTCTACACAGCACTGCACCTTGGGAACCATTCCCCCGGCTATTATGCCCTTTTGCACATAGTTTTCCACTTCACTGACCTTTAAGACGGAGATAAGGCTATTACTGTCAGCCGGATTCATCATAAGCCCGGGCACATCGGTCAGAAGAACCAGCTTGTCGGCTTTCATGCTGACAGCAATGGCGGCCGCTACCAGGTCGGCATTAATGTTATAGCTTTGCTGCTCCTCTCCTATGCCGATAGGAGCAATTACTGGAATATAGCCGTTTTCTATTACTTTTTCTATGAGCTCAGGATTTACGCACTGGACTTCACCTACAAAACCCATCTTTCCGCTGCCATCAGCGGGACGAGCCTGGATGAGCATGCCATCCTTACCGGAGATACCTACCGCCTTTCCCCCGCTGGCATGGATACCGGCCACAATCTCCTTGTTCACCTTACCCCCCAGTACCATTTCCACTATCTCCATGGTAGCAGCATCGGTAACTCGAAAACCATTTACGAACTCGCTTTGTATCCCCAGGCGGGATAGCATCTGGTTGATTTCCGGCCCGCCGCCATGTACTACAATGGGATGCATACCCACAAATTTCATCAGGACAATATCCTGCATCACTTTCTGCTTCAGCTCACAATCGGTCATGGCGGCGCCGCCGTATTTTATTACCACCCGGCGCCCGTAAAAATCTTTTATGTAGGGTAGGGCCTCTACCAGAATTTCGGCCTTCTCCATCGCGGAAACAAACATATCTTAACCTCCTGAAACTTAAATGAAAAAGTGAGGGGTGAGGGGGCAAGATTTTTCCCTTCTACACCTCACTGTTCAAGCACTACTGATAATTGATGTTACTGCAAAACCCCTTTTGTTGCATAGGGGTTGTATAAGACCTCAAGTCCGGTAAGCCGCATTTATGCGAACATAATCGTAAGAAAGATCACAGCCCCAGGCGGTAGCCTGCTGCTTTCCCGCCTTTAAATCTACTCTTATCAGCACCGGATCCTGTTTAAGCTCCTGCCGCGCTCGCTCTTCATTAAATAGCAAGCCCATACCGTTCTCCGCCATTTTTTCATGGCCCAGGTAGATATCCACCCGCCCGGGATCGAAATCTGCTCCGGAATAGCCTGCTGCCGCCAGTATCCTTCCCCAGTTGGCGTCCTCGCCGAAAACGGCCGCCTTGGTAAGGTTGGAAGCGGTAATGGAGCGCGCAATCTGCCGGGCCTCTTCATAATCCGCGGCATTAACCACCTGTACTTCAATTAAACGGGTAGCGCCCTCCCCATCCCGGGCAATCTTTTTGGCCAGGCTGATACATAAATAATCCAATGCTTCCTGCAGCAACAGGTAATCTTCCGCGTCTACTTCATCGATAATAGGATTCCCGGCCAGAGCATTGGCCAAAACTACCAGCATATCATTGGTGGAAGTATCCCGATCCACACTGATCATGTTAAAAGACCGGTCGGCTGCAGCTTTTACCATTTCCCGTAAACATTTGCTGTCTATGGCAGCATCTGTTGCGATAAAGGCCAGCATGGTTGCCATATTGGGATGTATCATACCTGAACCTTTAGCAATCCCGCCTATTCTAACCGGCTTTCCCTTTATTTCTATTTCTATGGCCAGCTCCTTACTGGTCAAATCGGTAGTCATTATGGCCTGGGCCGCATTATGGTCGCCATCGCGGGAAAGGGCCGCAGCGGCTTTCCTAATCCCTTTTTCCACCTTTTCCATGGGCATGAAAACCCCGATAACCCCGGTGGAGCCTACCAGTACATCACTGCCCTTGATCCCCAGCAGTTCCCCGGTCAAATCGGCCATCCGCTGGCTGTCCTTAATGCCCTGCTCCCCGGTGCAGGCATTGGCATTGCCGCTGTTAGCCACTATGGCCCGGGCGGTGCCATCAGCCAAACAAGCCTTATTGTAGTCAATACAGGCAGCTCTGACTTTATTGCTGGTAAAGACTCCGGCAGCAGTGCAGGGCTCAGTGGAATATATAATGGCGACTTCTTTTTTATCTATCTTCTTTATTCCCGCTTCTACCCCCTGGGCTAAAAAACCCTTGGGGGCACAGACAGAACCGTTTATAATCTTCATTGCTTCTCCTCCAAAAAATCATAAATATTTATTGATTTCACTGCAAAAAGTTATAAATATGCATTAGCGTGCATAAATATACCGCTCAGCTACATCAAAGCGGCCGAAGGGTGTGTAGGGAACGACCCCCGTGTCGTTCCGAATCAGGCGCAACAACCTTAATAGCGACCGCAAGGCATTGTAGGGGCGGTCTTCGACCGCCAGCTTTCACCTTCGCCAACGCTCGTTTACCTATTTATACAACCCTTATGCAACAAAAGGGGTTTTTGCAGTAGAGCCAACATTTGTTATTTATCTAAACTAATGTTTGCTTTCACAGCAAAGTATAGCAGCAGTAAGAAAAAGCTTATCCGCCAAAGTCTGGACAGGGACTGCTATGCTAATTTCGCCTCACAGCTTACCCCTTACTCTGATTTAGGGATATATCCCGGCCAGTTTCAAACCGCTGTTCTCCTCCAGGCCCAATAAAAGATTCATATTCTGAATGGCCTGCCCCGAGGCTCCTTTGACCAGGTTGTCCAAAGCTGAGACCAGTATGACATGGCGACTATTCCCATCTACATATATCCCGATATCCAGCATATTGCTGCCGTAAACCCATTTGCTATGGGGCATTACTCCAGCAGGCAGGACTCGGACAAAATTCTCATCCCGGTACTTCTCTTCCAGAACCAACCTGACCAGGCCAGGGTCGGCCGTAGTTCGCAAACGAGCATATATCGTAGTTAGTATCCCCCGGTTCATGGGAATCAGATGCGGGGTGAAGACCATTTCCACTGTTTTACCAGCAGCCCGGCTCAATTCCTGGGCGATTTCCGGCCCGTGCCGGT
Organism: Syntrophomonas sp.; assembly: GCF_028707975.1. Classification (GTDB taxonomy): domain Bacteria; phylum Bacillota; class Syntrophomonadia; order Syntrophomonadales; family Syntrophomonadaceae; genus Syntrophomonas. The sequence goes on along the minus strand of NZ_JAQVZX010000052.1, from coordinate 7,537 downwards.
GAGTACCCACCCCATATGCCTTTACTCCTTCATTGACCTCACAGAAATGACTGCTGGCTTTCGGACTCCTTCCCGCTCCAGATACTCCACTTTTAGAATCTATCACCAGGTTGTTGGGCTCCAACACCCCGGCCTCCAGCAGTGGAACCAGGGGCAAAATGGCTCCGGTGGGAAAACAGCCCGGGTTGGCTATCAAGCTGGCCTGCTTTATTTCTTCCCGGTAGATTTCCGGCAATCCATACACAGCTTCCTCCAGCAGTTCCGGTGCCGGGTGGGTCAATTCATAGTATTCCTCATAAAGCCCGGCATCCTTCAAGCGAAAATCCGCTCCCAGATCCACACACTTTACGCCAGCCGGCAAGAGTTCCATAGCAATAGAAACGGAAAGCCCGTGCGGCAAAGCCAGAAATACCAAATCACATTCTTCTTTTAAAAGGTCCCAATTGCTCTCTTCACAAATCAGCTCGGAAAATCCTATCAAATGCGGGTAAACTTCATCTATGCGCCGGCCAATATTTTCTGTGGAAAAAATTCGTACCGCTTCCGCCTGCTCATGATTAGCTAGAAGCCTTAATAAATCAGCCGCCGTATAGCCGTCACCCACTATTCCTACTCTAAACAATTTTACAACCTCCCTGGTATGCTGGTCATTTTTTGAGCACTGCTCATAATTATACATTCCGATGTATAAATTTGCAATGAATATTATTCTTTTTTGACTCTTATACAAAAGCCCTTATTTTGTATAATAGCTGCATAAGCAGGCGCGCAAAGCGTTATCCGGCACAAGTAAAATATATTTGGCAACAATCAAGGCTTTTTTGATGCATAAATTACTGCATAAATATACAACCCAGCACTCAATCATTACCTCTCAAGTTTATTAGCAATTATCATTTCTGAGTGCCGGGCCCATCAAAACCCTATTTTATCTTTTTTGTAGTAATATCCTTTTTGTGACTCAACTGCAAAAACCCCTTTTGTCGCATAAGGCTTCTTAAATATACCAGGCGAGCGTTGGCCAAGCATGGGTGCAGCACCCTTCGGGTACTCCTGGTGTTCCATCCTGCGGATGTCACTATTAAGGTTGCACCCGGGATGGGAGATTAGCGCGGTACCATTGAGCCATGAGACAAGCCGCAGGTGTTACCCATGCAAAGACTTAAAGCGATATATTTTTGCAAGCTAATGAATATTAATAACTTTTTGCATAGAATTTAAAAAGAGGGCAAATTCCTGCTACCCGGGTTTATTCCCGGTATTCTATATGAAAAAGCTCCTGGTCTTCTCTCAATTCCAGCCCCTCCAGTTCCGCATCCGACTTCAACCTGAGCAACAAGGTGGATTTCCCCCGTTTCCATTCGCTTTCCATATTCTCCTCTGTTTGCTGAAAGCTAAATCTTGGAGGATTGGCCAAGCGTGCTCTGCTAATCCCCTGTATACAGTCAGCCAAACACACAGAGCCTCTGACCCTTACGAAAAGATCGAGCGAATTCAGCTTACCTAGATAGTCTTCCGCTATAATAGCCATCCTAACCGCCAGAGGCAGGTAGCGGCATTCTTCCTGGTGGTGGACCAGGGCTCGTTTGCTCAAAATCCCCTGTCGTATTTCCCGGTTCTTCCCTTTTATATAGGAAGTAAGGGGCGAAAATACCGCATCATTCTCGAAATAGGGCTTGATATCGATTACTGGCGTCCCCCCGATGGCATCCAGGCCTTTAAGATACAAGCGATGGCCCTCGACCCTTTCCAAGCGAGCCAGGGATAAGCCTATGGGATTAGGCCTGCCATAAGCTCGCAGGGCGAAAACGCCATATTCAGGCAGTTCGGGGTTTATCCTGCCTGGCTTTACCCGCAGAAGATCGCGCGGGGCTTTGTGAAACCAGGACAATACCCAGATATGGGAATTCTCTTCTATACCCTTTAAAGCCTCCAGATATTCAGGAAATATCTCGATTACTGCCTCTAGCCCTCCCAGGGGCATATCTTCCGGTTCCTCCGCTGAGGAAAGCACTTGTCCTACTGGTTTTAATACTATCTCTTCCATGAATCCTTCCTCCCTCTTTTTTGGTATAAAGCTAAACAAATCCTGGCATAATAATAAAAATGAGGTGTAAGGCGTGAGGGGTTTATAATAGCAAATACCCTCAGCATTCAAGCACCCTCAAATTGATTTTTCACGGGTGCTTCTGTCTCCACCCTGCAGGTGTTTTAGGAATAGTTATATATCACTTTTCTTGATTAGCACCGCTCCATGTAACACCTGATACAGTTAATTCATATCCTGTCAGTAGGTAGCTTTGTTTCTTATGCTTGATAGCTACTGGGGTTACCCGGTGGCTTTCATATATAGGTGGGAAGGGCGTTGCCCTTCCCATTTTAATTTAGCATATTATATACGCTATGCTACTACCGCAGGCTTTACACTTTCCTTCTCTTAACCCCCGGTTCTCCACCTGGTAGATATTTCTCTTGATCAAGAGTTCGCCACAAGCCCGGCAACAGGTATTATTCTCCTCCTGCTGGAGGTTTCCCATATAGACAAAATCCAATTCCTCCCGAGCTATCTCCCGGGCCCTTTCCAGGGTGGCCGCCGGAGTGGCTTCCCGGCTGAATTTGAAGGCCGGGTGGTAACGAGAAAGGTGCAGGGGTATCTGCGGGTTCAACCCGGCCAGCCACCTGGCCAGAGCCTTGATTTCTGCGGGCTCATCGTTTTCTCCGGGAATCAGGAGAGTAGTTATTTCCACATGAGTCATCCCCACCGCTCTTTCCACCGTGGCTTTTACCGCCTCCAGGCGCCCCTTGCAATGTTTCCGGTAGAAATCATCATTAAAAGCTTTTACATCTATATTCATAGCATCCACCAACGGCAGAAGTTCCTCCAGGGGGTCTTTTTCAATATAGCCATTGGTAACCAGAACACTTTTCAACCCTGCTTCTTTTAGCATGAAGGCAGCATCTCTGACATATTCATACCAGATAGTGGGTTCGTTATAGGTAAAAGCAAATCCAATGGAACCATCATCCACGCTCTGCCGAGCAACTTCCGTTAGAAGTTCAGGACTGATATCCCGGGTGGGTGGTTTTTCCTGAGCCAGGGAATAGTTCTGGCAATAAGGACAAAAGAAATTACAGCCGAAGGTTCCGGCGGAGAGAATCATGCTGCCGGGGAAGAAATGGTAGAGAGGCTTTTTCTCAATTGGATCCAGGGCCAGGGAAGCCACCTGGCCATAATTCAAGGTAAAAAGCTTTCCTCCCTTATTGACCCGTACTCGGCATAAGCCACTCTGCCCCTCCTTCAGCATACAATGATGAGGACAGAGCTCGCACTTCACCCTTTGTTCCTCCATTTTTTCATAAAACGATGCCTCAACTTCCGGCATTACTACCACCCTCTTCCATTGTCCGGTGTCAAGGGGTGTCAAGGGGACGGTCCTTTTGACACCGCAACCCCTGCACCTTACACCCCCTACTCCTCACTTTTCTTACCACTCCCCTATGGCCCAAAGCCACAACCACCGATGAAAAGTGAGTTAGTCTTCCGCCCTCTTTTAAGCGTACCTCTTGACTTCAAAACGCTCTATTTCGTATCTTTCCCCGGGTGAAATGCCTGCTTTTTGCAGGGCAATGGACAACTGTTCTTCCACGCTATCCACCCCTTCCAGATCCGGGAGCAGTAATCCCCGCTTAGGGCCACTGCTGACAATAACTCCGTATTTGTACGGGTCCAGGTCTTCTCTCCGGCAAGCTTCAGCCTCACCCAGTATATCCACGGAATAAACCAGATCCTCCAGTTCATTTTTATCCACCGGTAAAAAACGTGGATCAGCGGTTCCTGCACTGATGGCATTGCCGGCAATTTCGTCGGCCAGGTCTCCATAGGATGGAGCAATGGTGCCGATACATCCCCGCAACTGCCCGTTTTTCTTCAAAGATACAAAAGCCCCAGCTCTTTGCTGGCGTAATTCCTCCATTTCCGAAGGCAGTTTGGCTCTTTTCCCCTCTCTGATGTAACTTTCCAGGATCATCCGCGCCCATTTGACCGGTGGGCTTTCTTCTTTACGCCTGTTGTTAATGGATTCTTTCCTCTCATTGAGCAATTTTTCTAACAGGCTTGAGGTTGAGGCTTTAGGGCGTAAGCCAGCACAAAGGTAGCCTACTCCAAAGGGGCCTTCGTAACTAAATATCTTGCTTTCATACGTTGAGCCATCCAGACTACCCAGTGCTATTAGCAGGGAGGCATAGCCGCACTCCCCGGCATTGTTCCGCAATTTTTCCGGCATCTTTATCAAGGCTTCACTATCCCCAGAGCACAGGATTTGCTGTACCTGCTGGTCAAAAACAGCTCCATCCGGGTGGTAGTCATAGGGCCCTTCATTTTTTAAACGATGGGACATATCCCCGGAAGCTACTACGGCCAGCTTTTTGCCCTGGGCTAAAGCCGCATCCCGGATAACTACCCCAAAAGTATATAATTCCAACGGGGATAGGAAGCCTACACTTATGGCCAGTATCGGAATCTGGGGCAGGCCAGCCTCCTCCAAATAATGGAGCGGTACCAGTATCCCATGATCCAGGCGCGGGTTCAAATGATGGAGCCTTAATACTTCAGCCGACAAGGTAATAAAACTGATACCGGCTTTCCGGGCCCCGGTTTCGATTTCATCCAGTAATCCCTTATCATTTCTACGGCTTGTCCCCAGTTTGCTCCCAAAATTACTGAAATCTCCTTGTAGCTCTTCCTCGCTCAGGGCACTCAGGCAATCCGCAAAAACATTGCCGTGTGGCGTTAAAAATACCAGGGAATCCGGCTTGCTATCCACCAATTCCCGGGCCATCTCCTTCATGCCGTTTACTGTTGCCTGCACATCTTGCAAACCGCTTCCCCCAATATCTGATACAATCAAAGGGGGATGGGGGGAGAGGGCTACATAGCTAATCATAAGAATACCTCCTCGATTCGCCTTGCTCTTTACTTTTAGTATAGCAGAACCCTTCCCCTTTCCAAATCCAGCCAGCCACAAAAACATTTAACTGCGGGACGATCCATTAAAAATCTATCTACCAGCTCTGTTTAATAGGAACGGTAGCTTGTAAAAACAATCTTGAACTTTAGAGCAAGCCTATTAACTATCAGATTTTATGCTATTCTTATGGATAAAGTAATTTACTCAATACTATATTCCTAGTAGCCACTGGAGCGCTAATCGCTTACTTTTCACAATAGTCACAAGGAGCCTGCCAGTACTATTATTTGTCCGCTGGCTCCAACTGGCTGGCTTGAAAATTCGCTATTCCAGAAAACACAGCATAGGCCACCTTGTTTTGGTAAGCCGAATCATTTAGAAGCTTAGCCTCATTCGGATGGGACAAAAAACCCACCTCCACAATTACCGCCGGCATTTCGGTCTTATCAATAATATAATAGCTACCATGCTTGGCTTTACGTTTAGTATTACCCAAAATCCGGGTCAATTCGTCCTGAACGCACTCTGCCATTATTTTGCTATCTTCACTACGCGCATTATAAAAAGTCTGGGCCCCGTACCAGCGGGGTGAGGGATCAGCATTGGTGTGAATACTTATATATAGGTCGGCCTTGAGCCGGTTGGCTTCATCGACCCGAGCCTTAAGATCCTGGCGCTTGCGCTCTTTCAGGCTGCCTTTGAATTGCTCTCCCGCCAGATCTTTATCCTCTTCTCGCAACATAACAACTATAGCCCCGGCCTGGCTTAAATGCTGTTGCAATTTTTTACTTATGGGCAGAGTAATATTCTTTTCCATTAATTCGCCCCGCCAGGCCCCCGGATCAAACCCCCCATGCCCAGGATCAATTACAATAAGCTGGTTGGCCAGGCTGTAGGACAATACTGGTTCGGCAGGTTGATATTCATTGGCTACCACCCCAGCAAATAACATTATGAAGAGAAGTGCCGCCAAGACCATACTGGTCTTCTTTTCCACAAACAGGTATGGTTTTCTTATGTACATCTTCCTTCCCCCTTTTACCGGTCTCCTCTTTCTTTTATATGATGGAAAAGTAGATTTTATAAATCGGGATTCCGGGAAATAGGTCTTATTTGGTGCTTCCGACAGAAACAGGTATAAAGTATAATAATTGAACGCATTTAGCATAGACAATTACCATAATAAGAGGGGGGGGCATCTATGGAAGGAATGAAACAATACCAAGGAAAGTTGTTTCAGGACATTCTTGAGCAAAGTGGTTTTACCATAGCTTATGATGGTGATATGAAAGAGGGCAAACCGGAAGGCTATGGTAGAGCCTTCTACCGCGATGCAGAATTTATGAAGGCGAATGGAAGGGCGCTCAACCTCATGGCCAGGAGCTCACTAAAAAACCTCCCCTGTCTCAGGGGAGGTTTTGTTTGGCCGTATTTTATCGTTTGGAGTACTGAGGAGCTTTTCTGGCTTTGTGCAAACCATACTTTTTCCTTTCTTTCATACGCGGGTCACGAGTAAGAAAGCCTGATCTCCTCAGCATAGCCTTTATATCCGGATTAGCCTTAAGCAAAGCCCGGGCAATGCCTAATTGAATAGCTCCAGCCTGTCCGGTTACTCCGCCTCCATTTACCCGGCATATAACATCGAATCGCCCCTGCGTGGCGGTCAAAACCAGCGGCTGCTGGACGATTAAACGGCTGGTCTTGTTAGGAAAGAAATCTTCAAAACTTCTATTATTTATTACAATATTACCTTCACCCGGAACCAATCTTACCCGGGCTACGGCTTCTTTTCTCCTGCCTGTTCCCCAGTATTGAACCTTCGCCATCTTGATCCTCCTTACCCTTTAAGCTCTCTTAGTTCTGGTTTCTGCGCCTGATGTGGGTGCTCGCTGCCACTATAAACCTTGAGCTTTTTGAACATGCTCCTACCCAGGCGATTATGTGGTAGCATACCTTGTACTGCCGCTTCTATAGCTTTTTCGGGTCTCTTCTGCAGCAGAGTCCTATAGTCCATCTCTTTCAATCCACCCGGATAACCGCTATGGTGGCGGTATTTTTTCTGGTTGAGCTTATCTCCGGTGAGCTTTATCTTAGCAGCATTAATTACAATAACAAAGTCTCCCGTATCAACATGCGGGGTAAAGATAGGCTTGTGCTTTCCTCTTAATATGGAGGCAACTTCCGAAGATAGCCTGCCCAGCGTCTTATCGCTCGCATCTATCACATACCATTTATGGTCTACTTCCGCTGGTTTTGCTACATAGCTTTTCAAGTCTTTCCCTCCTGTAAATGCAATAGCTCTAGGTTGGTGCTAATCTTTTTGCTCTATACCCGTCAACGGGGCGGAAGCCAGGCACAGAAATAAAAGACTGCCTTTTAATATTAGCTAAATTTAACTGCTCCTGTCAAGTAAAATGCGCTTTTTCTTCGAAAACATCCTTTTGCGCCCTTATTGGCTATTTAGCAAGGAAATATATCACGGAGACGGTCCTTCTGATATATATCTGCGTGAATCAGCGTCTATAATATCCTCCTGTAATACCCATATTTTCATCGGTGGTTGTGGCCCC
>NZ_JAQVZX010000161.1 GCF_028707975.1 Syntrophomonas sp. | reverse complement strand
TCGTCCTTACGAAAGGCCTTGACCTTTCTGATGAACTCGATCTCAATATTATTCTCAGCGGCGATTGCCACCGCATGAGAGCGGATCTCCTCTCTCAAGGCATTGGCAAACTGCGGGTAGTCGAAAATCCTGATCTTGTTCACGTTCAGAAAAGCTGTCATGCCACGATCAAAGCACCACCCCGGGAGGATACCCTGGATCACTACCCGGTCATAGCAGGAGATAACTCCAGCTATCTGTTTACTGTAACGTTGTGTAAGCAACATCGTTTTCACTCCATACTGTGATATTTTCTTGTATATTTCAGCATGGAATATTAAAATCCTTTTTGGTTCCGGCTATGCCGGGTTAGGATATAGGCTAGGGGTGTAAAAATGGCGCGAACCGCTAGAAAGAAAAGCTGAAGAGCGCATTATGCTGCCTCCTGAATCCACTGCTGGAAAAACCCCCGTATATCCCGTATATATAGAATAGAATTTTCTTGGGAGTTAAAATATATAATAGCAAAGGGGCTTGCTACAGAAAGAAGGGGTGTTATTTTATGAAAAAATATAGTTTTACGATACTTATTGAAAAGGATGAAGATGGCGGATATATTGCAACAGTACCAGAATTGAAAGGATGTCATACCCAGGGGGATACAATGGCTGAAATAATGGCCAGTATTGATGAAGCCATTAGGTTATGTTTGGAAGTTCATGAAAAAGACAGAATTGATGTTTTTAACCAGAACTTCGTTGAATCGAGACAGTTAGAGTTGGTTATTTAAAATGAGTAAAATAACGATTATTTCACCCAAAGAAATGGTATCGGTTTTAAAACAGTTAGGGTTTGAGGAAATACGTCAAACAGGCAGTCATAAATTATTTAACCGACCGGATGGCAGAAATACTGTCATACCCATGCATAGCAAAGACCTTAAACGCGGACTGATTAAAGCAATCCTCAAAGATATCGGTTTAAGCATTGAAGATTATGAACGTATCAGGAAGAATTAAACAGCAGGTGCCAGGCACTTAAGTTGTTAAGTTATTGCTTTGCCAAGATGGAAATCGCCTCTGGTTACAATAGTAACTAAAGGCGGTTTTATTATATTTCCTCTGCATTCATTCTTTTGGCCGGTGGTTAAATTCAAGAAAAAAGGCTCTCTTGGAGAGCTTCAATTTGCGAGCTGACAGGACAGGATATATCTTCCCCAACTGTTTGAAGTCAAAGCCTGTAAAGCGCAGTATAGCTATGCTATACTGTAAATAAAAGGGGGTGGTGCGGTGACCGAAATAAAAAGAGCGGAAAACATAGATGATCGCTTTATTATGTCCCCTAAGATTGATTTCGTATTCAAACTGATTTTCGGTGATGAAAAAAACAAAGATATACTGATTGCCTTTCTAAGTGCAGTATTAAAAATGCCGACAGAGGAATTCGCGGGTATTGAGATAATCAACAACGAATTGTTAAGAGAATTTGCGGAAGATAAGAAAGGAATTCTGGATGTCAGGGCTAAAATGAGCTCCGGCAAACAGATAGATATAGAGATTCAGATACTGCCCACCCAGTTCATGCCGGCCAGGACTTTATTCTATTGGAGTAAAATGTATAGTTCCCAGGCCCGGGCCGGGGATAGTTATGCGGTACTTAAAAAATGCGTAACCATCAACATATTAGATTTCAAATGCATTCCCCTTAATAAACTGCACAGCTGCTACCACTTGACTGAAGATGAAACCGGCTACCAACTGACGGACATCCTGGAGATACACTTTTTAGAACTGCCCAAGCTTTTTGATGAAGCTGTGGAAAAGGATGAAAGCGAACCCCTGATTCAGTGGATGGAGTTTATTGACGGTAAATCCAAAGGAGTGATGGAAATGCTGGCCACAAAAAATGAAGAGATAAAAAAGGCCCTGAGTATTTTGGAAATAGTAAGCCAGGATGAAAAGGCCAGAATGATTTATGAAGCCAGGGAAGCGGAAATTCGTGATCAGATAACCCGGATTGAATCAGCCCGCGAGGAAGGTCTTAAAGAAGGCATAGAGAAGGGCATAGAAGAAGGTATGGAAAAAGGCATAGAAAAAGGTATAGAAAAAGGTATGAAGGAATTAGCTGTCAAGCTTATAAATAAAGGGATTGATATTGATGTCATTATCCAAGCATCCGGCTTAAGTAGGGAAGAAATCGAAGCTTTGATAAACAAGTAGGGTTCGGGGTTCAGCAGGTGCCAGGCACTCAAGTTGTTAAGTTATTGCCAAGATGGAAATCGCCTCTGGTTACAATAGTAACAAAAGGCGATTTTTACCTTGGCACGGGTCTGGCCTATTTCCCCAGATGGGGACAGGCTCCTTGTCCCGATTAATATCAAGAGAAACAGAGCGCTTAATTGTTATGCCAATCTAAATGCAAATCTTTACTTGATATGGGAAAGATTGAAGACCTAATGGATTTTTTGGAATAGAGGATTTTCGGTGATGAAAAAAACAAAGATATACTGATTGCCTTTCTAAGTGCAGTATTAAAAATGCCGACAGAGGAATTCGCGGGTATTGAGATAATCAACAACGAATTGTTAAGAGAATTTGCTGAAGATAAGAAAGGAATTCTGGATGTCAGGGCTAAAATGAGCTCAGGCAAACAGATAGATATAGAGATTCAGATACTGCCCACCCAGTTCATACCAGCCAGAACCCTATTCTATTGGAGTAAAATATATAGTTCTCAGGCCCGGGCCGAGGATAGTTATGCGGTACTTAAAAAGTGCGTAACCATCAACATATTAGACTTCAAATCATTCCCCTTAATAAACTGCACAGCAGCTACCACTTGACTGAAGATGAGACCGGCTACCAACTGACGGACATCCTGGAGATACACTTTTTAGAATTGCCCAAGCTTTTTGATGAAGCTGTGGAAAAGGATGAAAGCGAACCCCTGATACAGTGGATGGAGTTTATTGACAGAAGGCTTCACTACTGGCAAGTATTGCAGACAGTAGGGTATATCTGAACGAGGGTATTGAATTGAAATCGAACGAATACCAGAGATTAGGGATAGACCTTTTTGATAGTCTACATATTGCCTGT
>NZ_JAQVZX010000160.1 GCF_028707975.1 Syntrophomonas sp. | reverse complement strand
TCGGCCTGGCAACCGGTATGGGTACAGCACACCTTAGCCCGGATGGCTTAAACCATGGAGGACTTAGCGAAGAGCAACAGGGTAAGGGCATAGTAAGAATGATGCAGGCCATTAAAAGAGAAGGCTACACTGGAGCTGTAATATTCGAATGGCTCGATGAGTGGGCTAAGAAAACCTGGACGACTGAGCCCTTTATGATACCCTACGAGCGGCATGTTCTTTGGCATAACGCTATTGATCCTGAACAAAACTATGGCTTGCTGGCGATAGAACCTCAAAGCAGTAAAGCTCCACCCGTTATCAAAAGAGGTAATGGTCAAATTAAAAGCATTACACTAAACTATGATGCTCGTTTTCTCTACTTGAAGCTCGATTTATTTAAGAAACCGGATTTTAGTAAAGAAAAACTGCTAATTGCTCTGGATACTTACAACCGTGAGAAAGGCGAATTCAGATTTGACCCTGCTATTAATATTTCTGCCCCCAGTGGTGCAGAATTCCTTTTGGATTTCAGCGGGCCACAAAGCGCCAGAATGTTGGTGCACCCGGGCTATAATGCTTCGCAAAATCGTTTTTCTTCTTATGCCAGTTCGCAGGGTTTATTCGAAGAGATAAGACCGCTGATAAGCCGGGATAGAGTCGATAAAAATGGCAATCCCATTGCTGCCCTCTATGAAAATGCCAGCCAGCTTAATTATGGTACTTTTGACTCCAACTCCTATAATCACTGGTATTTTGCCGATAGTACCCTTTATATCCGTTTACCCTGGGGCCGGTTAAACTTTAGCGATCCATCCAGTCTTATGGTGCTAAATGATAGCAACCCTGCCGAAGAAGCCGGTCGAGATATCCTGGGAACTCAAAAAACTGACGGTATAATCATATCGGCCCTGTATTATGATTTCGATAATCAGCAAGTTATAGATTTGCTTAGCAGCGATCTTTACAAATGGGAACAATGGGAGCTACCCGCATATAGCGAGCGCTTAAAAAAGAGCTACTTCATAATACAGGAATACTTTAAGAATATTTAAGATTTTCTACGCTTTCTTTTCCATGCTATTTTATTGTTGAATCTAAATCATCTTTATTCTTGCCCATTAGTCCTCATTCTTTTTGGAATCCTTTATCAAGGTGACATCAGTAGAATTAAACATAGTAAAAACCTCATCACCTTTTTTTAAGCGTAAATCCTGGTAGGCTGAGGAGGTCAGTGACGCAGTAACAGCAAAGTCACCTATATCCACAATAACTTCCGTAAAATCAGAGCCTTCCTTTATTTCCATTATCTTTCCAGCCAATTTATTTGGGTCACTAATACGCATTTTCATTCCTCCTGCGTTATTATTTTATAGCATCGAGAATCTTAAGCAGTTTAGCCTGGTTATAGGATGTTCACTAGCAGGAGGAATTATTAGGCTTTTAAAGTAACGCGATTAGAATTATTTGCTTTAACTCGTACCTATCAATCCTATTTTTGCTGTATAAGCCTGTTGATATCTTATTATTTTCCCTCGCATCACTAATAAGGAATAAGGCCATATTAATAGAAAATAGCCTTCTTATGGATTGAGGGGGAATTATGATTCGAGGGATTTTATCTAAAATAATTGCCAGCAGCCGTTTTATTCTGCTTTTTATTATAATTAGCCTGGCTCTGGGCCTTTACAGCTATTACCTCCTGCCTAAACAGGAGAGCCCGGAAGTTTCTGCTCCGGTAGCTATAATTAGCAATATCTATCCCGGGGCCTCACCACAGGAAGTAGAAAGACTGGTAACTCGGGTAATTGAGAGCAATATTCGCAAGCTGCCTGGCTATGATTTCAGTGAATCTTATAGTAGAAATAGTATTTCTGTAGTGCTGTTGCAGTTGCAAAATGATGCGCCGGTGGAAGAATCCTGGAATGAATTGCGCCGGATTTTAAGTGATACGCAAAGAGAGTTGCCCCCGGAATGCCTGCCCATTCAGCTAAATACCGATTTGGCGGAAACTGCGGGAATTATTGTTAGTCTCTCCGGGCAACATTATAATCCCGAAGAATTAGCGGCTATGGCTGAGAAGTTCAAAAAAAGGCTGGAGCAAGTAGAGGGTATAGCCCGGTTCGAAGTCTTTGGGGAAGAAAAAAAACAGATAGAGGTAGAAATCGACCATACTCGCCTGGCCGCGAGCGGCCTGTCCCTGGAGGAAATATTTAATATCCTTAAGGCCCAAAATATAATCATTCCACCCGGAGCCATTGTAGAAGAAGACATTAAGACTAATGTCAGGATTCCTGGCTGGTATAATTCCCTGGAAGATATTGAAAACACTATTATAGGGGTTTCACCAGATGGGAGCAGCAAAAGACTAAAAGACATTGCCAATATCCGCTGGGGAGTAGAGCCCGACCGTCCCCTGGCCCGGCACAACGGCCAATCGGCTCTCCTGTTAACCGGCTATTTTGAGGCGGAAGAGAACATTCTCCTGGTAGGAAAAAAGCTCCGGGATGAGCTGGATAAGCTAAAAAGTGAAGCACCCCATGACCTGCTGGTAGACCAGGTCTTATTTCAGCCTGATGAAGTAAATAAAAACCTCTATCGTTTCTTACGCAATTTGCTGGAAGGCATAATCCTAGTAATAATCATAGTGCTGCTGGGAATGGGATGGAAAAATGCCCTGGTGGCCTCTACGGCTATTCCTCTCTCCATTATGCTCAGCTTTATGGCCATGTACCTGTTGGGAATTAAGGTACACGAAATATCGATTGCCGCCTTGATTATTGTTTTGGGCATACTGGTAGATGATGCTATCGTAATGGTAGACGCCATCCAGGTTGGCTTGGATAAAGGCCTTAACCGGATGGAAGCCTGCCTGCAGGGACTTAAACAGGCAGCCATACCCATTCTCACCGCCACCCTGGTAATTATTATTGCCTTTTCCCCCATCTTTGTTCTTCCCGGCGCACCGGGGGAATTTCTCCAAAGTCTTCCCCAGATTGTCTTAATATCACTGCTGGCTTCATATGTGGTAGCAATGCTTATTACCCCAGCTATGGCCTACCGGTTTTTTACTCCCAGCCAGCATCGTAAAGATGATTGGCTAAGAAGATTTTTTGCTT
>NZ_JAQVZX010000159.1 GCF_028707975.1 Syntrophomonas sp. | reverse complement strand
GGTATGTAGGGAACGACCCCCGTGTCGTTCCGAATCAGACGCAACAACCTTAATAGCGACTGCAAGGCATTGTAAGGGCGGTCTTCGACCGCCCGCTTTTACCTTCGCCAACGCTCGCTTTGTATATTTATGCAACCCTTATGCAATAAAAAGGGGTTTTTGCAGGGGAATCCGGTTTGAATTAAAGTGCTTTAGCATGCTATACTTTTCCTGACAGGGAGGTAGCTTTATGTCTTTTGATGGTATTACTATCCGAGCGCTGTGCCAGGAATTGAATCCCCTATTGACCGGGGCCAGAATAGATAAGATATTTCAGCCTGAGAAGGATGAGCTGGCATTTTCTGTAAGAACTATGAGAAGCGGGACACTGCGCTTATTGCTTTCCGCCAACACACGTTGGGCCAGGTTGCATATTAATAGCATAAAAAAACTTAACCCCTCTAACCCCCCAGCATTTTGCATGCTTCTGCGCAAATATTTGGAAGGCGGAAAAGTCCAGGAAATTAAACAAATAGATTTTGAACGGATTATTCACATCGATATTGAAGCCCTGGATGATTTTCGCGAGTGGAAAATAAAGCGTTTGATTTGTGAGTTTATGGGCAGGCATTCTAATATTATCCTAGTAAACCCGGAAAACAATATAATTATTGATGCCATAAAAAGGTATGGCCATGAGCGGAGTTCCTACCGCGAGGTTTTACCCGGCAGAGAATATATAAACCCACCCCAGCAAGGAAAGTTAAACCCTCTCCTGGCAAGCTACGAAGAATTCGTCCAGTTCATGTGGAAACAGGAAAGCAATAAAAATTTGGCCGCTTCTTTTTTCAATGTTTTTTCGGGAATAAGTCCTTTTTCATCCCGTGAGCTCTGTTTGGCTGCCGGTCTTGAACCCTTGTTAGCGGTGGAGCAGTGCGGTGAACTTGAACTCTCCAAGCTTTTTAATTACACCCAGAAAATGCTGCAAGGAATCGACCAAGGTACTATGCATCCTGTGGCAGTCTATAGTCATCTGCAACCGCTTGAGTTTGCTCCCTATCCCATTTCTTCTTTTAATGATTCTGACCACAAATATATTAACTTCTCTAGCATTAATGAAGCTTGCGATCGTTTCTATAATGACAGCTTAAAAATGCTTCGCTTGGAATCGATGAAAGTCAACCTGCTCAGAAATATTAAGACCCGTTTGGACAAAGCCTACAAGAAGCGGTTTTTCCAAGAAGGAGACCTGGCCAAGGCTCATGAGAACCTGAAATATAAAGATTGGGGTGAAATGCTCACCGCTTATGCATTTAAGTTTCAAAAAGGTGATAAAACTGCTTTAATCAAAGATTTTTATCAAGGAGATGAAGTGGAAATTCCACTGGATCCCCGTTACACTCCTATTCAAAATGCGCAAAAATACTTCAAAACCTATAACAAAAGCCGTAATGCCATAAAGCACCTGGGCAAGCTTCTGACTTCCAACCAGGAGGAAATTGATTACCTGGAGTCAGTAATAGTCTTGATAGTCCAGGCCGAAACCCCTGAAGTAGTAGAGGAAATAAGAGAAGAACTGGAAAAGCAGGGCTATGTCAAGGAGCATGCTCAGCGTGCGCGTAAAGAGCTGCTTAAGAGCCAACCCCGACGCTTCCTATCCTCCGATGGTTTGGAAATACTCGTAGGCAGGAACAACCATCAAAACGACCTTTTAAGCCTGAAGCAGGCAGCACGCCAGGATCTCTGGCTTCACAGCAGCAAAATTCCTGGTACTCATGTAATAATCAAATTGCCCCAAACAACGACCTCCATCAATGATGTGCCCGATCTTAGCCTGGGGGAAGCTGCTGGCCTGGCCGCCTACTTCAGCAAAGCCAACCAGGCAGATAAAGTACCGGTAGACTATACTT
The DNA here is from genome assembly GCF_028707975.1 of Syntrophomonas sp. GTDB lineage: Bacteria > Bacillota > Syntrophomonadia > Syntrophomonadales > Syntrophomonadaceae > Syntrophomonas. The sequence continues at coordinate 1,210 of NZ_JAQVZX010000159.1, read as the reverse complement.
TCCGCGCCAATGTACGCAAACCTTCGGGTGCCAAACCCGGTATGGTAATTTACGATAATTATTGGACGATAATGGCCAATCCTTGCTCCGACAATCTTAAGCGTTTCTTAGCAGAAAGCGAAATCCAGCTCTTGCCAGGAACTAAATAGTCCGTTTATTATGGCGAGAGAATTTCCACTGAACCATCCGGATTTTTTTGATATTCGCTTCCTTCCTCCAGGATATATATCTTTTGGTTCTTAGTATCTATAGCCAGATTCCGATTCACCAGAGTACTAACTTCATTGTTGGTAATCAAGGTGCGAATTTGCACACCATTATCATATAGTTGTATATGCAGTTTTCCACTTTCGCGGGGAATAGTTTCCTGCTGTGAATGCTTATAGGGTTTCAAAAATATATACTGGTATCCACCCTCGGCAAACTGCATCTCCTGTCCATTTAAGAAAATGCGCAATACCAGCCTCTCCTTCCTCAAGCACGACTGCCCGGCTTTATCACTGGCAGTTTTCCTTCACGGCAAATCGGGCAGTCCGCAGCTTCAAAGGATTTAATATCTATGGTCAGCACCGCTTCTTGTTTAACCTTAAAGTCAACCTCGCCATTGCTGCGGTCAACCAGAACAGCCACTCCCGCCAAAACTGCCCCGGCCTTCTGCACTAGCTCAATTACTTCCCAAACCGAACCACCAGTGGTTATTACATCTTCAACGACCAGAACTCTCTGACCTGGACGCAGTTCAAAACCCCGCCGCAATACCATGGATCCTTCCTGTCTTTCCGTAAATATGGCCGGAATTCCCAATTGCCTTGCCACTTCATAGGCCACAATTATGCCACCCATAGCTGGGCCTACCACTATTTCGATATTATCTGCAGCAAACTTTTCCGCAATGTGTGCCGCCAATTGCTCGGTATACCGGGGATATTGCAGAACCTGGGCACATTGCATATACTGGTTGCTGTGCCGCCCCGAGGTAAGCCGAAAATGACCCTCCATAAGGGCTCCAGAATCAATAAAAATCCTGGTTGCTTCTTCCTTGCTCAACATTTTTCTACTCCTCCAATTCAGCAATAATCTTTAAAGCCGCTTCCACCGGGTTTTTTGCCTGAGTGATAGGTCGTCCGATGACCATAAAATCAGCTCCCATCTCCAGGGCCTGTCGCGGTGTGGTAATCCGTTTCTGGTCATTTGTCTCCGACCAGGCGGG
>NZ_JAQVZX010000158.1 GCF_028707975.1 Syntrophomonas sp. | reverse complement strand
CAAACAATTTGCGATGCTGTTCATCAATATGTTCAACCCCCACGCTATACTCATCTTTCCATTTTATCATTTTCCCTTCCCCCCATATTTCTTGCATATTTTATTATTATGAGCATAGGGCCTATACTCAAGCTTTGTCAATTCCCGTTTATGCCATTCTACAGCTTTGCATCTGTCTCTACATAGTTGTTAATATCTCTCAAACCTCCGTCCAGCCACATCAGCAGCGATACAAGTATTAATGCAAAGGTGTTTATCGACTATTCCTCCAAGAAGAAAATCAATTTTACCAGGCAATTATGTTTCCCTCCAGCAGTTGGGAAGAGGAAGATGCCTGCATAGTATAGAATATTGATTTAACAAGCTTATAAGGAGAGGCAATAATTAAGGATGAAGATCGGAATCGATATAGACAATACCATCACCCACACCACGGAAATGATTTTGCATTACGCCCGGATATTCGGAGAAGAACAAAAGCTTAACACTATCCCGGATCTAAACTACTATTACCTGGAGGATGTCCTGGGCTGGGATGAGACCACCGCTGATTTGTTTCTCAACACCTATCTGGGAACCATTTACCGGGAGATGAAGCCCAAGGAAGTGGCCGTGGAAACAATAAAACACTTGAAGCAAGAGCACGAACTTATACTTATTACCTCCCGCAACCAGAATTTTCAGAAGGTGGAGCAGGTTACGATAGATTGGCTGCGGCAGTATGATATTCCCTATGATGATTTGATTTTAAATGCTACCCCCAATATGCACCACTTCAGCAAGCTGGAAGTCTGCCTGCAACATGGAGTGCAGCTTATGATTGAGGATCACCATGACCTGGCTGCAGAACTGAGCCAGGCCATGCCGGTAATCTTGTTCGATTATCCCTATAACCGTCATCTCAGTTCAGATAGTATTATTCGGGTTAGCCACTGGAATGAGGTTTTGACCTGGGTAAACAAACTTTCCCCATAGTAGGGAACGACCCCTGTGTCGTTCCGCATCAGGCGCAAACAACCCTAATAGCGTCCGAAGGCTGTGTAGGGAACGAACCCCGTGTATAGCTGTTGCCCAGCCGCATACAAAGGGATGTTCCTTTTGTTTGGTTTTATGTGTACCTGTATACTTGCCCGATTTACTTGCTGTTGCCAGCCGGGAGAGATATAATTTTGCCCAAAGATGAGAAGAAATGATTTAGCAAACAAAAATGAGGAGGACGGAATGATGGGGGATAAGATTTATAATCCTTATGAGCATGCGCAGGCGCAATTTGACCGGGTAGCGGAAATTATCGGTTTGGAGGGGGCAACACGAGAACTGCTCCGCCAACCCTTGAGAGAATACCACTTTTTGATACCGGTCAAAATGGATAACGGTAGTACCCAGGTTTTTCGTGGCTTTCGGGTTCAACATAACGATGCCCGGGGACCAGCCAAAGGCGGAATCCGTTTTCATCCCCATGAAACCGCGGACACGGTTCGGGCTCTGGCCATGTGGATGACCTGGAAATGTGCGGTAGTAGACATTCCCCTGGGCGGTGGCAAGGGCGGAATCATTTGTGACCCGCGCAACTTGAGTGATAATGAGCAGGAGAGGCTTTGCCGGGGATGGGTAAGACAGGTGGCCCGGAATGTCGGCCCCAACCTGGATGTGCCCGCACCTGATGTTATGAGCAATGCTAAGCATATGTTGTGGATGCTGGATGAATACGAAGCCATTCACGGGGGAAGGTATCCCGGCTTCATTACCGGCAAACCAGTGGGAATGGGCGGTTCCCTGGGCCGAACCGAGGCTACCGGATATGGAGTAATATATACCCTGCGTGAGGCCCTTAAAGAAAAAGGCATCAATATTGCCGCTACCACTGCCAGCATACAGGGATTCGGCAATGTAGCACAATATGCTGCTCGCCTGTACAGCGAATTGGGCGGCAAAGCTATCGCTGTATCCTGCTGGGATCATGTAGATCGCAAACCCTATACCTTCCGCAAGAAAGACGGCATAAATGTGGATGAACTCTGTGGAATTACCGATATGTACGGCGGTATTGACAAGAGCAAGGCTCAGGACCTGAGCTACGAGGTTTTGGATGGCGGGGCTTGGTTGGAGCAAGAGGTGGATATACTTATCCCTGCCGCCCTGGAGAATCAGATCACCATCGCCAATGTGGAGAAAATCAGCCCGCAGGTAAAAATTATGGTGGAAGGGGCTAACGGTCCTACTTCACCAGATGCCGATGAAGTAATCAAAAAACGGGGTATTTTTGTCATTCCTGATTTCCTGGCCAATGCCGGGGGGGTAACCTGCAGCTACTTTGAACAGGTTCAGTCCAATAGCAATTACTTCTGGGAAAAGGATGAGGTCTTAGAGAAATTGGACAGCAAAATGACCGCTGCTTTTAAAGCCGTCAGTGAATTATCCCGGCAGAGCAGCCTGTATATGCGTGATGCCGCTTATGTAATTTCCATCAACCGGGTGGCTCAGGCGGCCAGGATGCGGGGCTGGGTGTAGAACTTACCCTCACTCTTAAGAAATGTCTGGGAAGAAGCCGGAATGTAGCGAAACCGGCTTACTTCCCCTCGATACCCTGCCAGAAAGCCAGGGCCGCTTCCCCCAGAGAAATCGGGTTATATCCTCCTTCCAGAACAGCAAAGACCCGACCGGCACATTTTTCCTGGGCAAATTCCCCCAGCAGTCGCCCGATTTCGTGGTAATCCTTCGTATCCAGCAGCCTCCCCCAATCCTGGCTGTGCTGGTCAAAACCTGCTGATATACCCAGGAGATCAACTCCCCGTAGGTGAGCCAACAGCTTTTCCAATCCTTGCAAGTAATTTTGGGCATTGTCCCCATCCAGATGGTAATAGGAAAAGGCGGGACGATTATTAACATGATTATTGGTGCCATCTCCAAAATGCAAGTCGAAATCTACTACCAGGGCCGAATTAATCGTCCTCTTTTGTAATTGTTTTTCCAGCGCGATGGCAATATTATTAAAATAACAAAAGCCCCAGAACCCATCCGGGCTGGCATGGTGTCCGGGAGGACGACACAAAGCAAAGGCTGGCTCACCTGCTGCCGCCAGTTCTGCGGCCATAATAGCGGCTCCGGCAGAGAGCAGGGCCATTTCATAGACCTG
>NZ_JAQVZX010000051.1 GCF_028707975.1 Syntrophomonas sp. | reverse complement strand
TATTGACTGGCTGGAATGGTTTGATGATAGCCGCTTTAGCTATGGGAGCCCGCGTCCTGGGGGATGAAAGCTATCTGCAGGCAGCCCGCCAGGCAGCTGATTTTGTAAAAGAGAATTTGCGCCGGCCGGATGGCCGGCTTCTCGCTCGCTACCGGGAAGGAGAATCTGAATACCTGGCTTATGCAGTTGATTATGCATATTTTATCTGGGGTTTGATTGAACTCTATGAGGCTGGTTTTGATAGTCATTACCTGGCTCTGGCCCTTGAACTCAGCGAAGATCTAAATAAATATTTTGGGGATGAAAAAGAGGGAGGCTTTTTCTTTTATGGTTTGGATGCGGAGCAACTATTGGCCCGTCCCAAGGAAGGCTATGATGGAGCCATGCCCTCGTACAATGCTGTAGCTGTTCTTAATTTCATGCGTCTGGCCCGCTTAAGTTCCGACCTGAGTTGGCAGGAAAAAGCGCAACAGGCTATGGATTACTTTGCAGCAGAGATTCAGGAGTATCCAACTGCCCATTCTTTCTGGTTGCTGGCGGCCATCTTCCAGATATATCCGGGAAGTGAGGTTGTAGTGGCAGCTGAGTCGGAAAACCAGGCAACTTCGGAAATGTTAAAGTTGCTTAATTCTCGTTATGATCCCCATAGATTGATAATTTTAAATGAATCGAAAACTAGTGAAATACTGGGTTCCAGAGCTCCCTATTTGCAGCACATGCCTGGTATAGAGGGCAAGCCTACTGCCTATATATGCGAGAATTTTACCTGCCGGGAGCCATTGGTAGGAATGGATGAGCTGCTGGAATCAGGATATATTTAATAAGCGGAGATATTCTAATCCCCCGCCTCGTTGTAGTGCTGTGTTGAAACTGCTCCGCAGTTTCTTCCGATGCTTAATTTCCGTTTAAAAATGCTGGCAAAGAAGTGTTGCTGGTTTTATGGTTACTCTAATTTACCCCTGATAATACAAGAGATTTTGCTCTAAATCCGGATCCAGGGGAGCTCCGTTCTTAGTTAGCCGCGCGTAATTGGCCGTAAGAATCTTGATTTCACGATTGCGGAGATTGTTCATACGAGAAATCTGGCTGTTATAGAGAGGATGCTTCTCCAGGCTTTCCCTGATGGAGAGGGAAAAGGGGCAATGTTGAAAGAGAATTTGCCGGGCTACTTTATTGAGACGCAGCAAGCCCCGGGCTTCGAAATTTATCCAGGTTTTATAATCGCTTGCGAATATTTCCCGGGTATTGTTGCGGTGCTTTTCAATCTGTAGCCGGAGTTTTTCTTTGGCCTCTTCAGTAAGATTCCGGTTCTTTTTATAAAACTGAATGTAATCGCTATATTCTCCTACCAGTGAGTCTGACACATTGCTGGTTCTGACAATACTGGAAGTGCTGCGCGACAATTCCCAACGGAAATGAGAGATTACCTCCAGCAGCATAGTATCCAGGTTGTCGTTGCAGAAAAGAGGCAAGACAAATCGCGCGGCCGAGTTCCTCACCCGTCCGGTCAATTCCTGCCACATTATTCCACGGGAACCTACTGTTGGCAGTAGGATATAGTCAGGCCAGACCGGCTTCATAATGATATGCTTGTTTATGCCAATCTCCGGGCGGTGGTACACTATTTCCCGGTGAAAAACTGAATAATCAACCTGCAAAAGTTTTTCCACACTTTCCCTAATTTTTTGGGGAGTAAGCAGATATTTTGTTAAATCTCTTGGCAAAATACCCGAATAAAGCACGGGGAAATAACTGGCACTGGAGCCATGACATATCCGTTGACCAAGCTTAAACAGGTTTTCTATTTCATGTTGCAGTTTGCCGCTGGCATCATTATCATATTGTGGCTTATCCGTATCCCTCAGTTCTCCCCGTTTTTTCTTTTCGCGGAAAACTTCGTTATAGTCATAGCCGAATTCATTTACCGAAGGCTCCTTATCCTGCTTATAAATGCTTACCAACCAGTTATCAGCGGTGTAAACAGCATCCTTTCTTCCAAAATCAATACTTTCGGCCAACTGGTAAAGACTGTTGATTTGCTCAGGCAGCAAAAGCCTTTCATCCAGATAGCCAAAGCAAAGAAACATCTTCAACAGCGGATCAGAATAGCCTTCTGCGGCAACTCTCTTCAACACTGCTGCATATAGCTCAAAAAACACTGGGGTAACCTGCTCCCTTACTTTCCGAATCTTGCTATCGTTGGCATACTGTTGCTGCAAATGGCCAAAGCTATCTAAGCCCTGTTTAAGCTGTTCGGCTGAATTGCGGGATATCCCCCCAAAATGGATTATTGTTTCCAGGCTATGTTCGAGTTCAACTGGTATATTATTAGCTATCGCGCTTCTTTCCAGTTTTGCTTTCATATGCTTATTCACCTCACATTTTGCTAAAGATGCCAGGCATTACTATGCTACTTTTATACTAAATGAAATGGACGGATTCCAATATCAGCTATATTTCCTATTTTACGGGGTCATTTATCCTGGCAGAAAGGTCCTGTAAGTCACGCCAGGAACAACATGAAGCTGCTTGTTGTACTTCGGAAACAGAGAGCAGCTTACTCATGAGATTCTTTTAAATAGGCATAAAATTCATGATTGCTTGTCAATGAAAAATATTATGCTTCAGCTCTGCCGGAATCGCTTTTAACTGGCAGAAGTGTGATTCTTTTGATATAATAATAAGCTGAAAGAAAACTGGCAAAAGGTTGCAGTATTCTAGTCAACCCTATACAATTTCGAAGACGGGCCTAAAAATCCGTAAAGGGCACATCGATGAAGCTTCTGGTGCCGGCTTGTGACGCCCAGTCAGGGGTCGGTGCTGGGAGTTAAGAGTGCAGGGGCAATCCGCAACGGCATGCGGGCATGACCCCTGTATTCGTGGAGGCTCTTCAACGGTATGACCAGTGAAGGGAAAACCTGCATTCCGGTTAAAGCTGGGTGCAGTGTAGCCTGCCTTGAGTGGCGGCGGCGGATGAACTGTAGTGGATGGGAATGTCCCGGCCAGGATATTTTTATCTGTTCTGAAACCGGTTGCTGCAAAAGAGGCTAGAATTGATGTGGGTTGTTGAGGAAAACTCCTAGACTGTTGTGTTGCGGAACATGGTTTGTCGGGGATTAAAGTGTGTACTAAGTGGTAATCCAGCCCCATAAGCGGCAACGCTATGGAGCAGGCGTAAAGGGAAACCGCCCCTATGGCGACATTCGGGTGACCTGCTGGGAAAACCTGCTGGACCTATGTCGCAGCGTTTACTCGACAGACAACCTTTTGCCAGAATTTTTCCTGGAGGATACAGCGTATTGATGGGCTATATAAAAAAGGATAACCTGATATCAGGACTGTTAGTAGCCTTTTTTACGTTTTTTATTGCTCTTTTGGTTAGTTTGGGTTCTGAAGCTCTGGTGAGAGCAGTTAATAATGTGATTGTTGCTCTTATTCTCTTGTTAATAGTTATTTTCTTGGGAATATTTTTTGATATAATTGGAACAGCAGCTACCGCTGCCCAGATGCCGCCCTTTAACGCCCGGGCGGCAAAAAAAATATTTGGGGCCAAACAGGCGGTCAAGCTGGTGGGAAATGCTCATCTGGTAGCCAATTTCTGCAACGATGTAATTGGGGATGTTGCTGGCACCTTGAGTGGCGCCATAGGCGCTGGAATTGTAATCAGCCTGGTAAATGAACTGGTATTTTTGGATATAATTCTAGCCGGAGCACTGATGACTAGCCTTATTGCAGCCTTGACGGTTGGGGGCAAAGCGGTGGGCAAGAGACTGGCGGTAAATCAGGCCAATAATATTATCTTTAGAGTGGCAATAATTTTGGCCTGGTGGGAAAAGATGAGTGGAATGGAACTGTTTAAGAATAGAAGGTGAAGCTTATGGATGAGATTCTAAATACGATTAATTCACCTCGCGACCTTAAAAAACTAAGCCTTCCGGAGATGACGCAACTGGCCAATGAAATCAGGCAGTTGCTGGTAAAAAGTGTGGCCAAATGTGGCGGCCACCTGGCCTCAAACCTGGGCGTGGTTGAACTGAGCCTGGCTCTGCACACGGTTTTTGATAGTCCTGAAGACAAAATAATATGGGATGTAGGTCACCAGGCCTATGTACATAAGATACTCACCGGTCGCCGCGAGCAGATGAGCAGCTTGCGCCAGTATGGAGGAATAAGCGGCTTCCCCAAGACGGAAGAATCGGAACACGATGCTTTCAATACAGGTCATAGCAGCACTTCCATTTCGGCTGCTCTGGGAATGGCCCTGGCTCGTGACCTTCAGGGCCAGAGCAATTCAGTTGTAGCGGTAATTGGTGACGGGGCTCTTACTGCAGGAATGGCCTTTGAGGCTTTAAATCATGCGGGTCAGGAGGATTCTGACCTGATTGTGGTACTAAACGATAATGAAATGTCCATTTCTAAAAATGTTGGTGCCATGTCGGCTTATCTTAATCGTCTCCGCACCGATCCTTCCTATTCCCGAACCAAAGAAGAGATAGAAAGTGTTTTAAACCGTATTCCGGGAATTGGCCCGAATCTGGCCCGGGCCGCGGGAAAGTTTAAGGACACGGTAAAATACCTGATGGTTCCCGGAATAATATTTGAAGAACTGGGTTTTACCTATATCGGACCGGTAAACGGTCATGATCTGGCAGAATTGAAAGCGGTGCTGAACAATGTTAAAAGGATGAAGGGGCCGATCCTTCTTCATACTATAACGCAAAAAGGCAAAGGCTATGAACCGGCTTTACAAAAACCGGACATCTTTCACGGTGTGGGGCCTTTTGACATTGATACCGGTACCCAGTTGAAGAAAAGCTTAAAGACTTATACCGAGATTTTTGGTGATTTTATGCTTAACCGGGGTCGTTGGGATAATAAACTGGTGGCAATATCTGCTGCTATGACCAGCGGCACAGGGCTATCTGAGTTTTCCCGCCAGTTCCCGGAGCGATTTTTTGATGTAGGGATTTGTGAACAACATGCAGTCACTCTGGCTGCTGGTATGGCTTCCGCGGGATTAAGGCCAGTAGTAGCGGCGTATTCGACCTTTTTGCAAAGGGCTTATGACCAGATAGTTCATGATGTAGCCCTGCAAAAGCTGCCCGTAGTATTCGCCATTGACCGGGCTGGCATGGTTGGGGAAGACGGCCCTACCCATCATGGGGCTTTTGATTTTTCTTATTTAAGACATATCCCCAATCTTACCATAATGGCTCCGGCTGATGAGAACGAGCTTCTGGACATGCTTCACAGCGCCTTCTGTATTGGAGGGCCGGTTGCGGTCCGGTATCCCCGGGGGGTGGGGGAAGGGGTTAGAATTAGATCCGAACGCCAGTTGCTGGAGCCGGGACAGTCACGGTTAATTTTAGAAGGCCAGGATCTGGCCATTATTGCGGTAGGCAGAGGAGTATCCATTGCTCGGGATGTGGTTGATATCCTGGCTGGCAAAGGGGTCAACCCGCTGTTGGTTGACGCTAGATTTGTAAAGCCTCTGGATCACCGGGTTATAGCCGGAGCCGCCCGGAAACATCACCGCCTGGTCACTATAGAAGATAATTGCCGGGCCGGGGGCTTTGGCAGTGCCATAGGAGAGATGTTGGTGGAAGAAGGAATCAATGCCGAATTTCTGAATATAGCTATACCCGATGAATTTGTAGAGCATGGAAGGGTAGAGCTCCTTTTCGAGCAGCTGAATATGAATCCCGATTCCATCGTTGAGAGTATCGCTAGCAAATGGCCGGAGCTCTTTAGCTCCGGAGCCAGGTGGGAGTTGCTGAAGTTTGGCCAGAATTAGACTGGATAGCTTGCTGCACGACAAGGCATTGGCCCCCAGCCGGGAAAAAGCCCGGGCCATGATTTTGGCCGGGGAAGTTAAGGTGAACGGGCAGATGGTAGATAAACCTGGAACTGCAGTAGATGAAGAAGCCAAAATTGAGCTGGCAAGCCGTCTAGCCCGTTATGTCAGTCGGGGCGGCTTTAAGCTGGAAAAGGCCATAGAGGACTTTCGACTTGATTTTTCCCAGCGGGTGGTTTTGGATATAGGGGCCTCTACCGGCGGCTATACCGATTGTGCCCTGCAGCACGGGGCGATAAAGGTATTCGCCCTTGATGTGGGCTATGGACAATTGGACTGGAAATTACGCAACGATCCCCGGGTTAAGAACCTGGAACGAAGAAATATACGCTATTTTTCGCGGGAAGAATTAGGGGAAGCAGTAGACATAATTACCATGGATGTTTCTTTCATTTCCACGACCCTGGTTTTTCCAGTTATCAAGGAATTGCTTAAAGAGGATGGGGCTATTGTTTCTTTAATCAAACCCCAGTTTGAGGCGGGCCGAGACAAGGTGGGTAAACATGGTGTGGTTCGTGACCCGGCAGTTCACCGTGAGGTTTTACTTAATTGCATTAATTCTGCTCAGCAGGAGAATCTATACTGTACTGCGGTTAGCTTTTCCCCTATAACCGGTCCCAAGGGGAATATCGAATACTTTATCCAGTTGAAAAAAGAAGCTAAGCCTTGTGAACGAATTGGGGAAGTGGTCGGGAAAGTAGTGGAAGAGGCTCAGCAAAAACTGGGAGGCAAAAAGTGAAGATTATTTTAGTAAACAATCGTTTTAAGGAAAACACGGAAAAAAAGGCTCAGGAGATAGCGGGGCGGCTTGCCTCTCTCCAGGTTGAGGTAATTATTGACAACGGCCTGGATGAGCCCTTTGCGGAAACTGTGGATTTTATTATAGTTCTGGGTGGCGATGGTACCATGTTGCGGGCGGCCCGGCGTTATGGACAAAGGGCTGTCCCGGTTTTAGGTGTGAATATGGGCACCGTTGGTTTCTTAAGTAATATTGAAATTAACGAATTGACGGAGTATTTGCCGCTTATCTTACGAGAGGAATATTCTCTGGAACCGAGGATGATGCTCGAAGTAGCGGTTTTTCAAAAACAATCACTTTTGACCCGGGTTTTTTGTCTTAATGAACTGCTATTGCGTTCCGATAGTCCCCGGATGCTGAGCTTTGAAATGGAAATATCGGGACAAAGCCTGGAACCTTATCGGGGAGACGGCTTAATCGTGTCTACTACTACTGGTTCTACGGCTTACTCCCTTTCCGCTGGAGGACCGGTTGCGGATCCACTGCTGGATGCCTTCATTGTTACCCCGGTGGCTTCCCACATAATAAACAAGCGACCACTGGTAGTATCTCCCCAACGGGAAATAAGCCTTCGTCTTCTCGAAGAGCGGGAAGCAGTTATTGGAATAGATGGCCAGATAAAGATGGATTTTGGACCTGAAAACCGGGTTTTGATAAAACGAGCCCCTCACCCGTTGTTAATGGTTAATCTAAAAGCCAAGCCTTTCTTTACTTCTATTGACAGGAGTTTACAGCGCCAGTGAGCTTGGTTCATTGAGCATAAGGAGCAAAAGAGGCAAGGATAATTGAAGGAGGGCGAAGATGAAACTGCGCCGGCAGCTTTGCATAATTGACATTATCAGTAATAAAGAAATAGCTACCCAGGAAGAATTGTGCGAAACTCTCAATAACCAGGGTTTTGATATTACCCAGGCTACTGTATCCCGGGATATCAAGGAACTCAAGTTAATCAAAGTAGCGGATAAAGACGGTTATCATTATGCCCTGCCGGAAACCCCGGGGGTAAAGGGATCATATGAGCGAATGAAGAGGGTTATTCAAGATTCGGTGCTGGGACTTGATTATAGTGAAAACCTGATTGTCATTAAAACTCTACCTGGTTCTGCCCATGCGGTAGCTTCTCTTATTGATTCCGCTGAATGGCCCACCATTATAGGTACAGTTGCGGGTGATGATACCATTTTGGCAGTGGTCAAGCCTAAAGAGGCTGCTCCCGGTATTGTGGAAGAGTTCGAGCAGCTTATGTTGAAAAGCAACCGCTAGCTGTGCTTGATTTATGAAATAGAAGTATGGCTCAACTGCAAAAACCCCTTTTGTTGTATAAGGGTTGCATAAATATACAAAGCGAGCGTTGGCGAAGCATGGGATGCAACACCCGGCGAAGGCGAGCGGCGAAAGGGGGCGAGCGACAGGACGTCGCGAGAGCGCTTCTGACCAGGATGGGAGATTAGCGCGGTACCCCTTGAGCCGCGAGACAAGCCGCAGGTGTTGCCCATGCGAAGACTGCGAGCGGTATATTTATACAAGCCAATGAATATTAATAACTTTTTGCAGTAGAATCAAGTATGAACTTTTGCATGACAACTTTTGATTTTGAATGAAGGGGATCAAATGCTGCAAGAGATATATATAAAAAACTTCGTACTTATCGATGAGCTACGGCTTTCTTTTGAGCAGGGCTTGAATGTACTTACCGGCGAGACCGGGGCGGGTAAATCGATAATAATTGACGCCCTGGGCCTGGTTCTGGGCGAACGGGTAAGAAACGATCTCCTGCGGGACAGCCAGAAAAAGGCCATAGTTGAAGCAGTATTTGTAGTGGAGAACAATAGTGCAGCCCATTCTGTTCTGCTGGAAAACGGATTGTTGGAGGAAGAAGAGGATTGCATCGTCGTGAGCCGTGAAATCGCTACCAGCGGGCGTAGTTTGGCGCGTATAAATGGGCGTAATGTAAATGTCGGCTTCCTCAAAAGCCTGGCCCGGCAACTGGTAGATATGCACCTGCAGGATGAAAACAGCGGATTTTTGAATCCGGCGAACTATCTGCAATTTATTGACAGCTTTGTCCAGCAAGGCGAAGAGATAGGCCCAAAGATTGAAAGCCTCTTTCTAGAGATAAGAGAAAAAGAACGCCAACTTGACGACTATAGGAATAGTGAAAAGGACCGTCTGCAAAAGATTGACTTTATGACTTACCAAATAAATGAGATAGAAAAGGCTGGTTTGCGCAGCGGAGAAGAAGAGGAACTTCTGGCCCTTAATAAAAGAATAAAGAATGCTCAAGCTCTGGAGGAAGGAACCGGGAGGATACTGGAATTGCTCTACCACCGCCAGCACGGCGGTGAAAGTGCCCTGGACCTGATTGCGGCAAGCCTGGAGAGCCTGGGCCGCCTGAAAGACGATGAATTTTTATCCCGCTTACAATCGCCGCTGGAAGAGATCTATTATTCCTTGCAGGATATTGCTTCTCAGCTGTCGTCATTTCGGGAGTCGTTGGATTTTGAACCAGGCTTATTGGAGGAAAGCGAAGAACGCTTATACCAGTTACAACGCCTTAAAGGCAAATATGGTCAGAGTATTGATGAAATCCTGGCCTATCTGGAAAAGACTCAGCTGGAATTGGAATATATTGAAAACACGGGAGAAAGGCAGGAAAAGCTGGAAGAATCCATAGTTGAATTAAAGCTAAGATATAATCATTTGGCGGCTCAACTGAGCCAATTGCGGCAAAGTGCCGCGCAAAGGCTGCAGGACAGTGTTGATATAGAATTGCGAGAGCTTAACATGCCCCAGGTGAAATTTGCCGTCAAGCTAGAGGCCCGGGAAACTCCAGGCATTAAGGGCATGGATCGGGTGGACTTCTTGTTTTCTCCCAATCCCGGAGAGGAGATGCATCCCTTATCCCGGATTGCTTCGGGGGGTGAAAGGTCTCGTTTTATCCTGGCCTTGAAAAAGGCTCTGGCTGGGATTTATATGATTCCCACCCTGATTTTTGATGAAATTGATGTAGGGGTTGGCGGAACAGCACTGGTAGCCATGGCCTACAAACTATATGAATTATCCCTGGAGCATCAGCTTATTCTGGTAACCCATTCCCCCCAAATAGCCAGTCTGGCTCGCCAGCATTTCCAGATTGAAAAATCCAGCAGTGAAGACTGCACCCGTACTACGGTGAGGGAATTGGCGACTGAGGCTCGGGTAGAAGAGATTGCCCGTATGCTGGAGGGAGAGGATTTCTCCCCATTGGCCCTGGAGCATGCCCGCGAAATGCTCACCCGGAGAGATCTGACCCAAGCAGCGGTGAAAAGAGAGTGAGAACTCCACATCCCGAGGCCGAAACTCATCCTCCTTTTGCACATTATTATTATATTTCTACAATGATATTATACAACAATGGTCAAATAAAGTCAAAGAATAGACGAATGAAAATTCAAAGGAAAACAACAGCAAGTATTATTTTTTGATTTTATGTTATAATCATAAATAGAGGTTCCCAGCGGGAACTGAGAACCGTAAAAGTTATTATGATTTAGCTAATACATTATGTATTAGCTTTATTTTCTGGTTACGCCAATTATGACAACTACCAGTGACAACAACATAAGCAATTCAATTATACGGATAAGCATTTCCCCTCTCCTGGGATTGCCAGGAGTAGGAGGCATCCTGCATAGCTAATCCAATTATACGCCAAATTAATAGAAAAACAGTAAAATTAGCCAGCCTTTCATGTCTTAGGATACAAGCACTGATGAAAAGTGAATCCGATTCTGTCTTTGAATGATGAGATATCCTAGTATATTAACCCTCACCCCTCACTCCTTACTTTTCTTTTACCACATTATCTTTCTTATTAGAGTTTCCAAGTCATTAATGGCAATTCTTTGCTTCGCGTATATTCACCCGCAACCAGGGGAAAAATATTTGATATTAATTGGAGCGGGAGGATACAGATTTTGCAGAGAATTCGCCCCTGGCTGGGAATAGTATTATCGTTGCTGCTTATCGCCCTTTGCATTACCCCACAGGCCCAAAGCCTGTTAAGCCTTCCTCAATACCAAAGATTAGTGGTGGGTGAATCCAGTAGCATCTCCCTGCCGCTACCGGAAAAAATCAAAGATAAAATTCAGATGCAGGTTATAAGCCCGTCGCGAAGCGTCTTTGCTGCACCCCAGGAGCCCCCGGTAACCATAAGCTCGAACTCATCGGGTTACGAAATTTTAGCTTTAAAACCGGGAAAGGTGAACGTCAAATTAAAACTCTTGGGTTACATACCTTTGAAATCCATGGCGGTCGAAACCCTGCCCACCAAACGAGTAGTTGCTGGTGGGCATTCCATCGGCGTCATACTGCAGTCCAAAGGCATAATGGTCGTAGGCTATGCACCGGTAAGCGACAGTGAGGGAAAGAAAGCCTACCCGGCTCGGGATCAGGGGGTGGAAATCGGGGATATTATTTACCAGGTTGATGGTCAGCCTTTGCACAGCGAAAGCGAGTTAGCCAGGATAATTGACGAAAAAAAGAGTGTGCTTCTCGGCATTAAACGAGGCAGCAAGAAGCTTTCCATAACGGTTAGCAGTACTTACTGCCCGGAAACCAACCGCTGCCGGATTGGCCTCTATGTGCGGGATGGGGTAGTTGGTGTCGGTACTCTGACTTTTTGGGAACCGGATAGTAAAATCTTTGCAGCTCTGGGACATGTGATCATTGATGCTGATACCAAACAGCAGATTGATGTTTTGCAGGGTAAAATTGTCAGTGCTTCCATTCAAGGGATAAAGCCGGGTAAACCAGGACAGCCGGGAGAAAAGATAGGTGTTTTCAATGGCGAGGGAGAGATTGAAGGAAAAATTATAAAAAACAGCTATTCCGGTATTTTTGGAAAAACCGGAGATGAGATTACTAATCCGCTGGCTCTCTATACTATGGAAGTAGCTTATGCCCACCAGGTTAATGAAGGTCAGGCCCAGATATTAACAGTCGTCAATGGTGATGATATTGAAGCCTTTGATGTAGTGGTTGAGAAGGTTTTCCCGGAACGCCAGGATGGGAAAAGTATGATAGTAAGAGTTGTGGACCAACGGCTATTAAATCTTACGGGAGGGATTATACAGGGGATGAGCGGGAGTCCGATTATTCAGAATGGTAAGATAATTGGGGCCATCACGCATGTCTTTCTCAATGATCCTACCCGAGGTTACGGCATTTTCATGGATAATATGCTTTCGGAAATTCCTGCCAGTCTTAGCCCCTGGTCCAAGGTTTCGACAAATTTCCGGGATGCTTAGAAAATCATAGCATATTAGAGCTTTATATTAATAATTAGTGTTTCATTATGGTAGCATCTGCTGGATTATGCATTAATTTTGTGGAAAAAAAAAGCAGGAAGTTAACGGAGCATGGTCGAAAAGCATTAGACAATAGACATTAAAAGATGAGGAGGAATTAATCTGTATGTTTAATGAAGCAAATCGGATAAAGATTCTTATCGCCGATGATAATCGTGAATTTTGCGGAATACTCAGAGACTATTTCAATAACGATTCCGATTTTGAAATAGTGGGTATCTGTAACAATGGTACGGAGGTTCTGGAGATTATTGAAAAAACCCCGATTGAAGTATTAATTCTGGATCTCATAATGCCCTATATGGATGGCATCGGAGTTTTGGAGAAAATCAATGAATTGAATATTGAACCACGCCCCCGAATAGTTATATTGACTGCTTTTGGCCAGGAGAACATAACTCAGAAGGCTGTTCAACTGGGAGCAGATTATTACATATTGAAGCCTTTCAACTTACAGGTTTTAGGCGATCGGGTTAAACAGGTGGTCCGTGATGTACAGCCCCGAGTCGAGAATAGGAGTGCGGGAACCTCCGTAGTTAGCAGTAGGCCGGGAGCAGGCAAAGATATGGAAATCGAGGTAACCAAAGTAATTCACGAAATCGGAGTGCCTGCCCATGTAAAAGGTTATCAGTATTTGCGCGATGCTATTATGCTGGTGGTTGCGGAAATCAATTATCTGGGGGCAGTTACCAAAGAATTATATCCTACTATTGCCCAAAAGTATGACACTACTCCCAGCCGGGTGGAAAGAGCTATTCGCCATGCCATAGAGCTGGCCTGGGATCGTGGCGATTTGGATAAAATAAACAAGTTCTTTGGCTACACGGTAAGTGGAGAGAAAGGGAAACCGACCAATTCAGAGTTTATTGCCATAATTGCTGATCGCTTGCGGCTGGAAAATAAAGTAAGCTAAGGGAAAGCTGCCTGAAAGCAATGCCTCTCATTTATGTAATACTAAATGAGAGGCATTTTCTTTGGGGTGCTGCTTTTCGTCCTCTTCTTAGTCTGGAGGGGGATTTTTAATTAATTACACTATATGATAATATAGTTTTCGGAGGAATCCTTTGCTGGAGAACTAAAAACCCTATTTTACAGGCCTATTGGCCTGGGTTAAACCTGAGGTGAAAAATGTTAGCCAAAGGACGGGCCCGGATGGACCGGCGTACCAAAAACCTGGTGACACGACTAAAAAAGAGCGATATTGCTATTATCGACCACGATGATATAGATGAAGTGGCCGCTAATTCCCTCATCGATGCCCGGCCGCAGGCTATTATTAATACCCAGGCTTCCATTACGGGGCGTTACCCGGCCAAAGGAGTCTACAAGATTTTGAAAGCGGGCATACCGGTATTAGATGAGGTGGGGGAGAATATTTTTTCCCAGCTCCGCGAAGGTGTTCTTATAGAGGTCAGGGGAAACCAGGTATTTTGGGGAAAAACCGTAGTTGCCGAAGGAAAAGAACTGAGCCTGGAAGATGTAAGGCTGAAGCTCAAAGAAGCTCACCAGAACATCCAGCTGGAGCTGGATCATTTTGTCGATAACACCATGGAATATGCCAAGAAAGAAAAGGA
>NZ_JAQVZX010000157.1 GCF_028707975.1 Syntrophomonas sp. | reverse complement strand
CAATATCTTCTTTACGATAGCCAGATCTTCGATAATGGATATAATTCGCATGTGACCACTACATTTTGGGCAAAGTAATGGATCACCCTGCGGGCACTTCTGATGCTCCCTTTGGTCGCAATTAATGTAGCTATATGATAAATCTTTTGAATCATACGAGCCCAGTTTCTACGAAACCCCACCATAAATCCTCCATCTGTTGCAAAACAGCCATCGCTTGCAATGATATGCAGGTGTGGGTTGAAGTTTAGAAAATCCCCGAAGGTCTGCACCGCTATTACAGCTCCCGGCTTAGGGTCAGCTTCTATGGAATAGGCCGGGTAGGATTAGGAACGAATGCTGGGCAATCGCAGAACAAGACCAGGGAAGAATTTATGCCCATAGCAATCCCAGTAGTTTAAGTCCGGGGACTGCCCCCGGACTTATTTACGGAGTTATTGTGGTTACTGAAGATACCTTTTTACCTCTTCCAGGCTTTCGTAATCCAAAATGCCATCAATCATAACATCCAAAGTTGGGGGGTCTAATTTTGATATCCCCGTCTTAAATTCCTCTGGTAACAATCCGAATTTTTTAGTCAGCAACTTTATCGCAGTTCTAGCAAGAGCTTTGGCTTCTCCTGCTTCCATTCCTGCTTCCATTCCTGCTTCCATTCCCGCATCTCTTCCTGCTTCTCTTCCTTCAGCTCTTCCTTCTTCTCTGAATATTTCCGCTAAAGTCATCACCGCTTCACTCCCTTCCGGATAGGTAGTCTCAATTTTCTTAACCACTCTATTGAAATCCGCCCTGGTCAAATCGGTCCTGGCGCTGAATATATACCTCATCAGGGTTTCAAAGTATTCTATTCCTGTCTGTTTATCATCTAATTCCAGCAGATAGCTTACTGCTCTAAAGACGGAACCCAGCAAGCCCTTGTTGTCTTTCGTGAATATATCTCTCATTATAGTCGTTGCTATTCTATTTATTGCTTCACCTTTTATCTCATCATCGGTATAGCGTGAAAGGTCATAAAATAAATATTCATAATTCGGGGTAAACCTCTTAATGTCTTCCGGGAGGTCTTCATATCCCATTATCATTTCTCCCAGCGTGGTCCCTATTTTCCAGCTGTCTTTGCCATGATATACTACCAGCGGTATTATCACCGGTAACTTATCCGCTTTTTCCTTTTTGATTTTGGCTTCCCAAATTTCTACCATATACTTTAACAGTTGAAAAGCGATGTCTTTACTGCTATAGCTTTTGTGTTCAAAGAGGAGATAAATATATCCTTCCCTCTTGTTTATGTTGGCCTTAAAAAGCAAATCAGAAAAACCTTCTTGCAGTTCTTCATTTATGAAGCTGTCCTTTTGGGGTTCCAAGGTATCTACATCTATGACCTTTATAATATTTTCCGGCAGATAATTATTTAAGAAGTCCTTTGCCACCTCAACCTTGCCGAAGGTCTCTTTGAAGAATCTATCATGGGGATTTTGGATTTTCATTTCATCACCTGCCTTCCTGTAAATATTATACTATAAAGTTTATTTCATTTGAATATGCCCGAGATTTGTCCTTAAATTAAAGAAGTGA
Source organism: Syntrophomonas sp. (assembly GCF_028707975.1). GTDB lineage: Bacteria > Bacillota > Syntrophomonadia > Syntrophomonadales > Syntrophomonadaceae > Syntrophomonas. The sequence goes on along the minus strand of NZ_JAQVZX010000157.1, from coordinate 1,705 downwards.
TACAGATATGGGATCTCTTTAAGGGAGGTAAGTCATTGGAGGAGCCCTGCGATGTACGGCACGATCTCCACTCCCGCCTATAGGACTGGAACAGTAAGGAAGACCATTTAAAACAAGGGGGAGATAGAATGGATAAAAATCAGATTATGGGTGGACTATTGGGAGTATTGATAGGTGATGCACTGGGCTTGCCAGTACAGTTTGCTCCACGTGAAGAACGCAAGAAGAAACCGGTGGCAGGCATGGAGGGCTGGGGAGCTTTTAATATGCCGCCGGGAAGTTTTAGCGATGATGGATCATTGACCCTGTGCCTGGCTGAGAGTATCTGCGAGGCGGGGCTCAATGCCGAAGATGCCGCCGGGCGTTTTTTACGCTGGTACAATGAAGGTTACTGGACACCAACGGGTTTTGCCTATGATATTGGGGGCAGCACAAGCAGGGCTATGGAAAGGCTGAGAAGGGGCGTACCCGCGATAGATGCCGGACCAAAGGGAGAAAACGATAACGGAAATGGTTCACTGATGCGCATAATGCCAGCAGCACTATACCTGGCGGGATCAGGACCGGAAACTATGGCTGATGGAATATGGACGATATCCCGGATTACCCACGGGCATCCCCGGACCTGTTCCGCCTGCTATATCTATGCCCTGCTGGCGAAAGAACTGTTGACCGGAGTTAGCCCAATTGAAGCTTATCAAAACCTGTGTTCTTTGCCGGAGGAAGTACTGCAGGCAGGAATAGCAGGTACAGAGAAGAAGCATTTTGCTCGTATCCTTGATGGTCAACTACAGCAAGTGAGCGAGAGGGAAATCAGATCAAGTGGTTATGTAGTCCATACCCTGGAAGCGGCTATATGGTGTTTAATCAATAACAATGACTTTACCTCCACTCTATTGGCAGCGGTTAACCTGGGCGAGGACACCGATACGGTGGCTGCCGTGACCGGGGGGCTTGCAGGCATAAGCTACGGATTTGAGGCCATTCCTGCAGGATGGCTGGAAGTCTTGATAAGACGGGATGAAATCCTTTCTCTGGCCACTGGTTTTGCGGATAAGTTAACGCAAGTCAGGGATATAGAAGCGGGTGATAAAGTTACAGAAGCACCAGGAGAAAGCAGCAAAAAAAGAGGGGGAAGCCGCTGAAAAGCCAGCCCGGGCGAAGTAAATAGTTTAGGTTACACCTAGAACGGTGGACGAAGATAAATGCAAAAGTATTATCTTACCCCACAGTGCAAACATCGAAAAAACCAGAAGGGAATATCTGGTTTGTGACGAAATTTAGATAATATGCCTATGCTGGAGGATATTTGACATTTCTGGATAAGAGTAAACTGCAAAAGAGAACACTATTCCAATTTTAATGTATGCCAAATTAGGAAAAGGAGGTTATCATGGCAGAAAACGCAGCAAAAGACAAGACACTTGAATCATGGCTTTGGGATGCGGCATGTTCGATCAGAGGGGCTAATGAGCTCTTCCCCTGGAAGCACCCGGCTTATCGCCATAGGGAAGGCAATTCCGCAGCCCATTTAAAAGCCAGCACCATAGGTATAGCGCAAACTATTCCGGTAACTGCTGGCCGCTTATTACTGGGAACCTGGCAGGGAATCTATTTCTGCGAATTTGATGGTCCGCGGCAACGCTCTTTTTATGTTAAAGTATCTGCCATCTAGGTATTTTGCAAAAAGATTAAACTGGGAGGG
>NZ_JAQVZX010000156.1 GCF_028707975.1 Syntrophomonas sp. | reverse complement strand
ACGTGGAATATGCATGGTAGCTCTTTTGGTTTGGGCATATTCCTGATAGTGGTAGCAAAACTGTGAGTACATAAGGGGTTGTTCCCGGTTTTGACGACAGTCTTCACAGTATTCGGCCCATAGGAGTCTTAGGGTTACTCCTGATTTAGCCATTTCCTTATGAACATGCTCTAAATCAGGATAACACCGTCCGGTATCACGAGTTGATGGTTTGTCAAAGAACTTGGTTTCCAAATCAGCGTCTGTGGTTTCACTTGGCAGCGGCCATGAAAGATTTAACTCTTTCGCCCTGCCGATTACCTTGGCAACGGTGTTGCGGGAGCATTTGCAACTGGCAGCAATGCTGCGTTGACTTAGCCCCTGACAGTGGAGCCTTATGATTTCTCGGTACGGGATCATGGTAGACCTCCTAAAAAATGAATTTACACGTGTTTCGTGCATTAATTCATTGTACCGAAGAAATTCCCCTGGCTCTCTAGCTCCGGAAGGGTGGCTCCCATTTCGCCGGAGAGGTGGCTCTCAACGACCGGACGCGTGGCTCTCGTGGACTGGAGTATTCACCGTAGCCGCCGTCGATATGGATGATATGGGCGCCGGCATAATAGGACCCGACCGCGACCATGTCCACATCGTTGGGTGTGGAAACCTTGACTGAAACCAGGGCCATGGGGTTCATCTCCTTGATCCAGTCGATATGCTTCTTATGGTCTTCAATAGAATAGACCGAGTGGAAAGGGAATGGTGAAAACAGCGAGGTGCCCTGGACTGCCTCACGCATTTTGGCAACGCTGGCCGTATTCTTCTCGCCCAAGAGGTGGCCGCCCAAACCGGGTTTGGCGCCTTGAGCGTATTTGCTGATTACGAATAAAGCAGCAAGCTCGTACCGAATAATAGAGCAAGAACCTCAATAAAGGGGGAAATCTGGTGTTGATATTTGCTCTACGGGCCATAGGTATGTATTTTCTGGCTTTAATAATGATAAGACTTTTGGGTAAAAGGGCTTTAGGGGAGCTGGGGCCTTTTGATTTTGTGGTCATGACCGGGGTCGGGCATACGGTGGTTTCAGTAGCCCTGGATAAAAGCCTTCCTTTCTATGAGGGTATTGTCATTCTGGCTACCCTGGCCTTGCTGGAATATATCATGGGTTACCTGGCTTTGAAGAATCAGACCCTTTCTCACTTAATAACTGGAAAACCGGTAATATTGATTGACAACGGCCAAATAGTAAAAGAAAATATGGCCAGAGAAAAATTCAATGCCGATGATCTCTTGCAGGAACTTAGAAAACAGGGGATAAGGGAAATCGAGGATGTCGATAAGGGGATTTTGGAATCATGTGGGGGTTTTAGCGTAATTCTGAAAGAAGAAGATGAGCCGGTAACCCGCCGGGATCTGGGAATCAGTCCTCGCATACAATCGACAGTTCCAACTACCAGTACCGTCTCCAGAGCCGAATTCTTTGCCCGGCAGCAGGAGCCCTTATTGGCAAGAGAAGGAATTTCGCTACCCGGACTTTTGCAAAGTATTGACCAGCGCCTGGATTCCATCTGCCAGCGGCTGGATTTATTGGAAGAGAGATTGCAGGAACCAAGCGCTGATGAAAAGTGAATTTCATACGGGAGGTATGATAATGGAGCTCCTGGCACCGGCGGGAAATTGGGAAGCTTTCTTAGCCGCCATGGGAAATGGTGCGGATGCAGTTTATCTGGGAGGCCAGTCTTTCAGTGCCCGTCACTATGCCGAGAATTTCAATAGAGAGCGTATTGATGATGCTCTAAGCTACGCTCACTTGAGAAAGAAAAAAGTATATGTAACTGTAAACACCCTGATAGCTGACCACGAATTTGCGATGGCTCTGGATTATATATGGGATTTGTATCAGATGGGGGTTGATGCAGTTATTGTGCAGGATATAGGCTTGGTCCATGCGTTGCGTAAGCTTATCCCTGATTTGCGTCTTCACGCCAGTACCCAGATGACCGTGCATAACTCCCCCGGGGCCATTTTGTTGCAGGAAGAAGGAGTAAAAAGGGTGGTACTGGCCCGGGAAATGTCCCGGGAAGAACTGGCTAAGATCTGTTGCGAAGTAAAGGATATAGAGTTTGAGGTTTTCGTACATGGAGCACTATGCTACTCCTATTCCGGACAATGTCTTTTTAGCAGCCTGGTGGGGGGGAGAAGCGGAAATCGGGGGCGTTGTGCTCAACCCTGTCGACTGGCCTACCAACTATTTTCCCGAACTGAGGATACCCCAGTAGCCAGTGAAGGGCGGCACCTCTTAAGCCCGGCGGATCTTTGCCTTATAGAACAATTAGGTGATTTGCAGAGAATAGGTATCCATTCATTGAAAATTGAGGGACGGATGAAGCGGGCCGAATATGTGGCGATAGTTACCAGAGCTTATCGCGAAGTACTGGATTCTCTGGCTGTTGACCCGGGAAGCACTGTGTCGCCTAAATTAAGGAAGCGCTTGGAAAGGATTTTCAATCGCAACTTTACTAGCGGCTACTTTCTAATGGATCGGGCCGGATATCTTAGCCCGAAAAGACCCAACAACCGTGGGATATATATAGGAAGGGTAGTGGAACAGAGCCAGGATTTTACTACCCGGATTAAATTGACTGAAGAGCTAAGGGTAGGGGATGGTTTGGAGATTTGGGTAAAAAAAGGCCAGGGACCTGCCTTCACGGTAAAAGACATTTTAATGCAGGGTAAAAGGGTTTCCCAGGCAGAAACTGGAGATATCGTCAGCCTTAAAATAGAGGGCCGGGCCGGGGCAGGTGATCGGGTCTTTAAGACTTATGACAGTGAGCTTATGGAGGATGCTCAGGCCAGTATTGAGGCTGCTTCCCGGAGCAAACTACCCCTTGATATTTTAGTATCTTTGCAGGAAGGCGAGCCCCTGAGCCTGCTTATTAGTGATGAGGAGGGAAGACAGGTCGAGGTAAAAAGCCCTGGTCCCCTGCAAAAAGCGGAAAAACACCCGCTTACCCGTGAAGTGCTGCAAGAAAAAATAGAGCGATTGGGTAATACCCCCTTTTACCTGCGCCATCTATCCCTCATGGGGGAGCAAGATCTCATGATTCCTTTCAGTGAGCTTAATGAAACCCGGCGCCGGGGATGTGAAGCCATCTTGCAATTATTAAGGGGAGGGCCTCGGCTATCCGAGCATGATGAGCTGGCTTATCGTTATTTAAAAGATAAAAATCTTTATATTCCGGGTAGACCATCCCGCCAAGGGGATTCACATACTCAGGCCCAGGGGAAAAGCCTTCCTCTTTTG
>NZ_JAQVZX010000155.1 GCF_028707975.1 Syntrophomonas sp. | reverse complement strand
TAGAGATATTGGACGAAAGCTGGGCTTCGGAAAAGCTCTTTTTACCCTATTATATCTATCTCAAGATGGCCTATCACTTGTCCCAGGAAGCCCGTAGCGGCATAAGCGATTATATTATTCCCCGGGAACTACGGGAAGAGTTGCTGCCTTTTCAGGCCAATGCCGTTAGTATTGCCGCTCGCCACCTGGATAAAAGGGGCGGGGTATTGATTGGTGATGTGGTGGGCCTGGGTAAAACCCTGACCGCCACTGCTATAGCCAAACTCTTCGAGGAAACATTTTTCACTGAAACCCTTATCATTTGTCCCAAAAACCTCACCGAAATGTGGGAAGATTATGTCCACCGTTACCAGCTTCGCGCCCGGGTTATGAGCATATCCCTGATAAATAAAGACTTTGTGGAAAAAACCCGGCGCTACCGGGTGGTTATAATTGATGAAAGCCACAACCTGCGCAATCGTCAGGGCAAGCGCTATGCCTTGGTCAGGGAATATATCGAAAAGAACGAGAGTCGAGTCATCTTACTGACCGCCACCCCCTATAACAAGAGCTATTTGGACATCTCCAATCAACTCCGCCTTTTCATAGCGGAAGATAAGGATATAGGGATAGGTCCGGAGCGTTTCATAGAATCTGTAGGTGGTTCCACGGAATTTATGGCGCGTTACCAGTATTCTCCTCATACCCTGCTGGCTTTTGAGAAGAGCGACTTTAGCGAAGACTGGCAGGAACTGCTCAAGACCTATATGGTGCGCCGTACCCGTACCTTTATCAAGAACAACTATGCGCTCTGGGATGAGAGCAGAAAGCAGTACTATATCCCGTTCGGTGATGGCACTATCAACTATTTTCCTGAGCGGATACCCAAAAAAGTACAATACAGCTTTGATGAGAATGACCCGGGTGATCTCTATGTCAAGCTATACTCCGAGCGAGTTGTGGATACTATAAATAGCCTGCACCTGGCTCGTTACGGTCTCGGCAACTACCTGGACCCTAATCCCAGGAAAAAGCCCAGCAAAGAAGAGGAAAGGATTATGGCCAATCTCTCTCGCGCCGGCAAGCGCTTGATGGGTTTTTGCCGTACCAATCTGTTTAAACGGCTGGAAAGTAGTGGTGCTTCCTTTCTCATTTCCCTGGCCCGGCATGTCTTGAGGAATTACCTTTTCCTCTACGCGTTGGAAAAAGACTTGCCCTTCCCCATAGGCCAGCAGGAAAGTGCAGATATGGACGAGTTTCTGGAAGAGGATGATAATGTTAGCGAAAGCTACGGGGTAGCCATAATAACTGAGAAGGATAAGTATCGCCAGCTGGCTGAAGAGCATTATCATCGCTGCCAGCGGGAAAAAAGCAAGTATGGCTGGATAAGCAGCCAGCTGTTTTTGCCTGAATTGGTCCGTTTGCTGGAAGAAGATGTGGATGCCATATTATCAATTATTAATCTGGCCCGGCACTGGGATCCCAGGGAAGATCGGCATCTAAACGCTCTGGAAAAATTGATTGCCAAAACCCACCGGAAGGAAAAAATACTGGTGTTCACCCAGTTTGCGGACACTGCCCGCTACCTGGAGGAGCAGTTGCGTTCCCGGGGAATAAAAGACTTGGCCTGCGTCACCGGCGCAGTAGATAATCCTACGGAATACGCCTACCGCTTCAGCCCGCTGAGCAACCGGGCAAAGGATATGTATGATGAAATACGAGTCCTTATCAGCACCGATGTGTTGAGTGAAGGTCAAAACCTGCAGGATGGGCATATCATTGTCAATTACGATCTCCCCTGGGCTTTAATCCGCTTAATCCAACGCGCCGGGCGCGTAGACCGCATCGGCCAGCAATCGTCCCGGATATTCTGCTATTCTTTTTTACCCCAGGACGGGCTGGAGAAGATAATAAACCTGAGAAACCGCCTGACCCATCGCATTTCCGAGAACTCAGAAGTAGTGGGTTCGGATGAGATATTCTTTGACGGCGACCCGGTAAACATAGCTGATCTGTATAATGAGAAAGCCGGGATGCTGGATGAAGACGAGGGAGAAATCGACCTCACCTCCCAGGCCTATGAAATATGGAAGCAGGCCATCCAGGCCAATCCAAAATTGAAAAAGATTATTCCCAACCTGCCTGATGTCATTTACGCCACCAAAACCTCGGAGGAGGGAAGTGTTGAGGGGGAAGGGGTTATAACCTACAGCCGCAACAGCCACGGTTTCGAAGGCCTGACCTGGCTGGATACCAAGGGACGGGTAATCTCCCGTAGCCAATCTCGCATACTCAAGGCAGCGGCCTGTACTCCGGATACCCCAGCATTGGCAAGACTAATAAAGCATCATGAACTGGTGGCCCGGGCCGTAGAGCTGGCGGAAAAGGATGCCCGGCAAACCGGCGGTCAACTGGGCAGCCAGGCCGGTGCCCGCTTCCGCGCCTATAAAATACTGGGACGTTATTACGAAAGCATAAAAGACAGCCTTTTTGATACCGTAGCCCTGAAAAGAACCATAGATGATATTTATCGCTATCCCCTGCGCGAGAGTACCAGGGAACTCATCAACCGCCGACTGCGTTTTGGTATAAGCGATGAAGAAATGGCGGAAATGCTTATTAAACTCCGCGATGAAGGCCGCCTGTCTGTCATCAGCCAGAAACAGGGCCGAGCCCTTGATATTCCTCAGATAATTTGTTCTCTGGGCATGAAGGTGAGGTAGTTAGTTTAATGCCTTATATCAGTAAAAAGCAATTCAAGCAGTACATAGAAAGATATGATTTTACCAATCTATTTAACCAGCTGGGCTGGAACTATGTAAAGCACCAGGATCCGGTCAAGGTAAATGATTATACCTACAAGCTGCACTCCGTGGCTGAAAAAAGTGGGTTTCGCATCCTGCTTTGCGAGCCGGACAAAAAGGGTAAAATACCGGATTACGCCACCCGCATAAAGCTTGACCGGGCCATTGCCCGTTTATACCGGGAGCACCTGACTATTTTTGTAGATAAGGAACAAAAGACTCAGCTCTGGCAGTGGGTATGGCGTGAGCCCGGCAAGCCGCCGGAAATAACGGAAACTGTGTGGTACCGGGGACAGGAACCGGAACTGCTGTATCAGAAGACTTCGGGTCTTTTCTTCACCCTGGATGAGGAAGAAAACATAACTATTGTGGATGTTACCGGACGGGTACGGGAGAATTTCCAGCAGAACCGGGAAAAGGTCACCAAAAAATTCTATGAGGGATTCAAGCAAGAACATAAGAAATTTCTGGACTTCATTAAAGGTATAGCCGATAAGGCTGACCGGGAATGGTATGCTTCACTGATGCTTAATCGCCTGATGTTCTGCTACTTTATCCAGAAAAAAGGCTTTCTGGA
>NZ_JAQVZX010000154.1 GCF_028707975.1 Syntrophomonas sp. | reverse complement strand
ACCCGGACGGGATTACCGCTTATTATATGGTACCGGCCATACTGGGTATAATCGTAACCATGACCATGGTTATTATCACAGCTGTAGCCATAGTCCGCGAGCGGGAAAGAGGTACTCTGGAACAGCTAATAGTAACTCCCCTGCGCCCCTATGAGCTAATGCTGGGCAAGATAATCCCCTATATTGCCCTGGGTTACATTCAGATTACGGTGGCTTTGCTGGTAGGGGCGCTCTTCTTCCAGGTTCCTATCCGCGGCAGCCTTTTAGAGCTTTATCTTCTCACCCTGTTTTTTATCACTGCTTCCCTGGGCCTGGGCCTCATGATTTCCAATATAGCCAAAAACCAGATGCAGGCCTTTCAGATGTCTTTCTTTGTTATGCTGCCCAGCATACTCTTGTCCGGCTTTATGTTCCCCCGTGAGGCCATGCCCCGAATAATCTATTATATCAGCGACATAATCCCTTTGACCTATTACCTGGATATAATCAGAGGTATAGTCCTCAAAGGTATCGGTTTTCAATACCTCTTGGGTCAAGTTGCCGCATTGCTGGTCTTCAGCCTGTTGTTTCTGGGGATAAGCACCCTGAAGTTTAAAAAGAAGATAGCTTGAGCAATAGGATACAAGAATAAACGAAATTTATGCCTGGCAGGAAGGAGGCAAGATAATTATGGATATGGAGGAACGGATATGCCATGCCTGTCTTGAGCTAGCCCGGCTGCGGGGCCTGCATGGATTCACCGTAGATGAACTGGCGAACCAGGCGGGAATAAGCAAAAGAACTATCTACCGTTACTTTCGTAGCAAGGATGAAATAATTGAGGCCGCTGTAAACCGCTTCCTGGTTGAAGTGGCGGCTGCAGCCAACCATATCCTGGCGGTGGAAAGCGACCCCATAAATATTTCTAATTACATTCTAAATTATCTCTTTAAGCACGGCCATTTTATCATCAGTACCAGCGGGCTAAATGACCTGCGGCAATATTACCCCCATCTCTGGCAAAAAATCGACCGCTTCCGCCTGGAACGAGTGCAGATGGTTATTAGTGCCATAAGTCAAAAGGAGGGTACCGAGTTCCTGCCGGATTGCGATCCGCTCATACTGGTTACCGTAATAAGCACATCCATTCAAGCGGTATTAAACCCGGACTTTCTGCTGGAAAACGGGCTAAGCTTCGAAAAAGCCGCTAAAGATTTAAGCCGCCTCTTTTTGTCAAGCATATCACAGGGACGGTCCTGTTGATATATTTTTCGTCTCTATCAAGGAAAGAGCAGGCGGTTTGAAGTGGCCGCACTGCTCCTCCTTAATTTAAAAAGCGAGGAGTAAGGGGTAAGGGGGTGAGGTTCTTCCCTCCCACATCTTACTGTTCAAGCACAACTAATAACTCACTCCTCGTCCCTGGCTGTGACCCGCGGACCTGTGGAGTCTGCGTTTAAAATAGCCACCTGTAATGCCCCTATTTTCGTTGGCGGTTGTGGCCTCTGTTCAAGGGGGTTAATACGAAGTCAGGCGCCGGGCGCGGTCAGCCAGCAAACCCAGATGGGAATAGCTTTTTAATATACTGCTATTGCGCTCACCGTTGATATTGCTGGTATAAAGCATTCCATAACCGTTGCCATAGATATTATGCAGATCCACCATTACTCCCACCAGCAAAAGCTCATTTTTTTCCACCAGATCGGCCACGGCATAATTAGCTAAAAGATAATCAATCTGCATATCTACATTAACTTCGCCCAACTTGGTGAATTTCAGCCCCGCCTCATCGTCAAAAATAAGTCCGCTTTTACGCCGGGCCTCTTCCAGTGAATTCTTGACTATGGATAATTCATTCCGAATGCCCATAGGCTCATCTACGAAATTGGATTCCGCCGCCTTTATAGCTCCACAATCGCTATGCCCGGCCACAATCATCAGCGGGGTATGCAGGTGCAGAAGGCCATAAAGAACGGAGCCTTCATTGGTTTTAACCTGGTTGCCGATGTTTTCCACGGAAAAAATGCGGTTAAAAATCTCACCGAAAATATTGACCGGCATACGGGAATCCGCACAGGTTAAAAGGGTTATCAGCGGATGCTGCCCATAGTTACCCTTTTTAAAAGCCTCCAGGGGAAAACCCTTTTCAAAAGCCAGGATACCTTGCTCCAGGCTCTTAAACAAAGCTGCCTTGTCCACTTCAATTGTTGTATGATGACTCAAAACCAACACCTCCATTGAATAATTTATTACGAGCTATTCTATACCTCATTATAAATCTAAAACGATAGCAATGGGCATTTTTCTTGGGGAACCTTAAGGCAGAGAGCATCACTTATACCCGAAGGGTACTATGTATGGATAATAAACTCCTCTAAAGTAGCGGGGAGAGCAGGCGGGAAACAGCCTCCTTCATCCGCACGCACACTGGCCGGGCCCGGTATATTTCCATAGTAATCTCCTGAGAATTCTGGATATCCCGGAAGAAGGCCGCTTGCAGGTTGCGGCTTACCCTCTCGTCATAAATAAAAGCATTAACCTCAAAATTAAGGTAAAAGCTGCGTATATCCATGTTCGCTGACCCCACCGTACTGACATAGCCATCGACCATCATAACCTTGCTGTGCAAAAATCTTTCCTCGGAGTAGGCATAACACCTGACCCCTGCATCCAGCAGTTCCCCAACATAAGAAAGATTGGCCCAGTGTACAATTAGGTGATCCGCCTTGCCCGGTATCATCAAACGCACATCCAATCCAGATAAAGCAGCAATTTTCAAGGCAGCGAGAATACTCTCATCAGGGATAAAATAGGGAGTCTGTATATAGATATTCTGCCGGGCGCTGCCGATCATTTTCAGGAAGCCGTCTTTAATGGAACTCCATTTGGAATCCGGTCCACTGGATACGATCTGCACTCCGGTATTGCCTTGGGGAGCACGCTGGGGGAAAAAGTCTTCCCGCATCTGAAAGTCATGGTCGCATGCATAACGCCAATCCAGGAGGAAGCGTAAGTGTAATCCATCCAGAGCGGTCCCGCGAATGCGCAAGTGGGTATCCCGCCAGTAGCCAAACTTTTTTGACAGACCCAGGTATTCATCACCTATATTAAAACCACCGGTATAGCCTTCTTCACCGTCAATAATACATATTTTCCTGTGGTTGCGGTAGTTCATCCGTAGATTTACAAAAGGAAAGAATGGTGGCAAAAAGCTGGCAACTTCTCCCCCTGCTTGCAGAAGCGGCTGGAAAAAGCGGCGGGGCAGGTGAATACAGCCCATTCCATCATACAGCAACCTCACTTCTACTCCTTCCGCAGCTTTGCGGCTGAGAATATCTCGAAGGCTCCGGCCAGTAGCATCATTTTGAATAATATAGTATTCCAGGTGTATATATTTTT
>NZ_JAQVZX010000050.1 GCF_028707975.1 Syntrophomonas sp. | reverse complement strand
TCCGTCTTCCGTTTTTACATATTCGCTATCAGCGCATCAGCGAATCCGGAACATTTGACTTCCTGAGCATCCTCCATAAGACGGGCAAAATCATAGGTTACCACTTTGCTGGCAATGGTCTTTCCTATAGCCGCAATAATCAGGTCCGCAGCTTCATCCCATCCCAGATGCCGTAGCATAAGCTCACCCGACAGTATCACAGATGAGGGATTGACCTTGTCCAGACCGGCATATTTAGGGGCGGTGCCATGAGTAGCCTCAAAAATAGCATGGCCGGTAACATAATTAATATTGGCCCCCGGTGCAATGCCGATTCCTCCCACCTGGGCCGCTAAAGCATCCGATATATAGTCACCATTAAGATTAAGGGTAGCCACGACATCAAATTCAGCCGGTCGGGTCAGGATTTGCTGCAGGAAAATATCGGCTATGGCATCTTTTATAATCAGCTTGCCGTCTTCCTCCGCCTCTTTCTGAGCTTGGTCGGCAACAGTTGTCCCTTTTTCTTCTTTTATCCGGTCATATTGATCCCAGGTAAACACTTTATCGCCAAACTCGGTTTCGGCCAGGTCATAGCCCCACTGTTTAAAGGCTCCTTCGGTATATTTCATGATATTCCCCTTGTGCACCAGGGTAACATTGCGCCGCCCTTCACTCAATGCATATTTGATGGCGGCCCGAACCAGGCGCTTGCTTCCTTCTTCTGACACCGGTTTTATACCGATACCGGAGCTGCCGGGGAAACGAATATTTTTAACCCCTAATTCCTCCTGCAGAAACTTTAAGAGTTTATCGCTTTCCTCGGAGCCGCGGGGATACTCAATTCCGGCATAAATATCCTCGGTATTCTCACGGAATATAACCATATCGGTATCTTCGGGGCGTTTAACCGGCGAAGGTACCCCCTCGAAATAGCGTACGGGACGAAGGCAGGTATATAAATCCAGTTCCTGCCGCAGAGCTACATTCAGGGAACGGATACCTCCTCCTATTGGAGTAGTCAAAGGTCCTTTGATAGCAATAATATATTCCCTTATGGTATCGATAGTCTCCTGAGGCAACCATTCTCCGGTCTGCTGAAAGGCCTTCTCCCCGGCCAGTACCTCTTTCCATACAATGCTTTTCTGTCCCTTATAGGCCTTTTCCACCGCTGCCTCCAGCACCCGGGAAGCGGCCGCCCATATATCAGGACCGGTTCCATCACCTTCAATAAAAGGAATAATCGGATGATCCGGTACCTTTAACACTCCATCTTCAACTCTGATTTTCTCTCCTATTGACATTTGCGAATCTCCTCCTAAATTATAATTAAAGTTGCTTCCTGGTTAGTTTAGAAGTGAGGAGTGAGGGGGCAAGGTCTTCCCCTGTTGCATCTCACTGTTCAAGCACTTCTACCCGGCACTGATTCAATCTGTATAAATCATAATATATCTGCGTAAATCTCAAAAAGCCTCCGGTTATACCCTTATTTTTTCATCCATGGTTGTGTCCTCAACCCTATGGGTTTTTATCACTAAGGTTGTGGGCCTAGGGGTTAGTCAAAATTAAAGGCTCCGTATTTTTTGAAGTGCTCTACCAGGCCTCCATCAGACAGGATTTTCAGCATTACTTCCGGCAAAGGTGTAATAGCAATCTCTATACCTTTGCTAAGGTTATACAAGACACCTTTTTGCAGGTCGACTTCGAGCTCATCCCCTTCATCAATCTGATCGGTGTCACATTCAATCAGGGGTAATCCGGTGTTGATACAGTTGCGATAGAAAATGCGGGCGAAGGATTTGGCCACTACCGCACTGATATCGGCATTGATAATAGCCAGAGGAGCCTGTTCCCGTGAGGAACCACAGCCGAAATTGCTCCCAGCTACTATAAAATCTCCGGCTTTAACTTTGCTATAGAATTCGGGGTCCAGGTCCTCCATCACATATTTGGCCAGTTCCTTCATATCCAGGGTTTTAAACTTGTGGCGGCCTGATATAATATAATCGGTGTTGACATCATCCCCGAATTTGTGTACCTGTCCTTTTAAATCCATGCTTCTCAATCTCCTTTTAATATCCTTGCTTCTCTATTTCTATTCCCCACTTTGCTCCGCTGATCTTTGTTCTTGAGAACTGTAGCACAGACTGCTAGCGCAGATATTCCCGCGGATCGCTGATTTCTCCCTTAATTACCGATGCAGCCACTGTAGCCGGTGAGCCCAGGTATACAAAAGCACGATTGTTTCCCATCCGGCCCTTGAAATTGCGGTTGGCGGTGGATATTACATTTTCCCCATCGGAGGGAACGCCGTTATGGGTGCCTACACAGGGTCCACAACCAGGGGTTACTACTGCTGCCCCGGATTCAAGGAATATTTCTATCAGCCCCTCCCGTATGGCCTGAAGCATCACCTGCCGGGAAGAAGGAGCTATGATCAAACGGCTTTTGACTTTTCTGCCCTGGAGTATGCCAGCGGCAATGCGCAGATCTTCCATGCGTCCGTTGGTACAGGTGCCAATTACTCCCTGCTGTATGGGAATGCCTGCCACCTCCCCAATAGGGGAAACATTATCTACCGTGTGGGGCTTCGCCACCTGTGGATCCAAGCAGGAAACATCATATTCTTTTACCCGGGCATAGACGGCATCAGCATCGGCTTTAACAACGGTAAAACTCTTAGTGCTATGCTGTTTAACCCAGTCCATGGTTTTCAGGTCGGCCTCCATAAGACCAGCTTTGGCTCCCATCTCAATAGCCATATTACTTATAGTAAAACGAGCCTCCACCGATAAGTCGGCTATGGCTTCTCCGACATATTCCGCCGCCATATAGGTAGCACCATCAGCCGTAATATCTCCAATCAGGTGGAGAATCAAATCCTTGGAATAAACGCCGGCAGGAAGCTGGCCATTTAAAACAAACTTGAAGGTTTCCGGAACCTTGAACCATAGCTTGCCGGAAATAAGGCCGGCAGCCAGATCAGTGGAGCCTACTCCAGTGGAAAAGACATTAATGGCTCCATAGGTACAGGTGTGGGAGTCGGCCCCGATTACCAGGTTGCCGGGGACTACATGTCCCTGCTCAGGCATCAACTGGTGGCATACCCCATCTCCTATATCATAAAAGCATATCCCCTGTTCCCCGGCAAAACTCCGCATCTGGCGATGCAGCTCAGAGACACCTTCCAGGGGACTGGGGGCACTGTGATCGATAACCATGGCAATGCGGGCCGGGTCAAATACCCTTTGGGCCTGCATTTCTTGAAAGGCCTTTATGGCCAAAGGCGACGTTCCGTCCTGTCCCATGATAAAATCGAGATCAGCTACTACAATGTCATTGGCTTTGACATCCTTGCCGCTCTTTTGGGATAAAATCTTCTCCGCAATTGTTTTCCCCAATGCAATCAAATCCTCCTAATAAAAATTGAATTTCGATGAAATCTTACTCGTTTCCAGCTCTGCTTTTCCCATGAAGCTCTTCGTATATATACATCAACTCTTTGTCAAAAAGAGAGCGTTTCAGTTCAATGGACATTTCCCGAACCCGGGCCAAGATCTGATCGGCCTCTTCATCGCCCAGTTCAATATTGTATTCGCGGGTGAATTTCGAGCGGACTGCGGCAGTGCCCGAATGTTTACCAATTACAATCTGTCTCTCCAAACCAACTTCTTCGGGAGTGAACACTTCGTAATTAAGCGGGTTTTTCAGCACCCCATCACCGTGAATACCGGATTCATGGGCGAAGATGCTGGAGCCCACTATGGGCTTGCTGACGGGTAAAACCCGGCCCGAAGCCTGGGCTACATATTCGGCCACTTCCCGAAATATGGTGGTGTTATAGGGAAGATTTACATTCATCAGATACTTGAGTCCCATAATTGTTTCCTGCAAACAGGCATTGCCGGCTCTTTCACCCAGTCCGTTGACGGTAACGCCGACATAATTGGCACCAGCATAAACTCCGGCCAGGGCGTTGGCGGTAGCCATCCCGAAGTCATTATGCGTATGCATCTCTATGTCAATACCCACAGCGTCAATCAAGATCTTGATATAGCGAAAAGCGGCCAGGGGGGTCAAAGTCCCCACGGTATCGCAAAAACGCAAACGGTTAGCTCCTGAGCGTTTGGCCAACAGGGCAAACTCGGTCAGGAAATCAATATTGGAACGGGATGCATCTTCGGCATTTACGGATACATAAAGCCCTTTGTCCTTGGCAAATTTGACTGCGTCAGACATCCGGTTCAATACATCCTGGCGTGTGGTTTGCAGCTTGTGTTCGATGTGAATATCCGAGGTGGATATGGATACAGCCACGGCATCCACCCCGCAGTCCAGAGACTCCTTGATATCGGAGATTACGGCCCGGTTCCAGGCCATTATGCTGGATTTTAAACCCAAAGCAACTATCTCTTTGATGCATTCCTTCTCGAATCCGCCCATGACCGGGATACCGGCTTCTATCTGGTCTACTCCAACCTGATCGAGATACTTGGCAATCTGGATTTTTTCATTGTTGGCAAAGACCACGCCAGCCGTCTGCTCTCCATCCCGCAGGGTGGTATCCACAATATTAACCCGGGCTCCTTCCTCCAGAAACCAATCTTTGTTCATACTTGAATGTATCATCAATTCCCCTCCCTGAATTTGACTATTAAAAATTATGATGTAACTGTGACTCTACTGCAAAAAAACCTTTTTGTTGCATAAGGGTTGCATGAATATACAAAACGAGCGTTGGCGAAGGTGAAAGCGCGCGGTCGAAGACCGCCCTTACAATGCCTTGCAGTCGCTATTTAGGGTGTTGCGCTTGATTCGGAACGACACGGGGGTCGTTCCCTACATACCTTGCAGTCGCTATTAAGGTAGCTGAGCGGTATATTTATGCACAATAATGCATATTTATTACTTTTTGCAGTGACATCAACTGCAAAAAATGTTTTGCCTACATATTTATGCAACCCTGGCTACAAGCAAAAAAGTTTTTGTAGCAGAGTTGCGCTGGTTTATGTCAAAGAATTCTTCAATCCAACTTTTCTTTTAGCAATTTATTTACAACGGCGGGATTGGCCTGACCCCTGGTGGCCTTCATAACCTGACCGACCAGAAAACCAAAGGCTTTTCCCTTGCCATTGCAATAATCCTCCACTACTTTCGGGTTGTCGTTGATAATACTCTCTATAATATCAGAAAGAGCCTTTTCATCTGATATCTGCACCAAACCCTTTTCCCTTACTACTTCTGGAGCAGTCTTGCCGCTATTGAACATTTCTTCGAATACGCTCTTGGCCATCTTGCCGCTGATAGTCCCCGCATCTATAAGCTGGAGCATTTCCGCTAGATTCTCCGCTTTGATCAAGCAATCGGATATTTCCCTATTGGTCTGGTTCAAATACTTGTTTAACTCGCCCATCATCCAGTTGGAAACCAGTTTGGCATCGGGATAGAGTCTTATTACCCGGTCAAAATATTCGAGGTAATCCGGGGTGGTTGTAAGTATGGCCGCATCATAATGGGGAAGGCCGTAAGTCTCCACCAGTCTTTCCCGTGCCGCATCGGGCAACTCTGGCATTTGGCTGCGTATCTCTTCTATCCATTCCCGGCTTATTTTAAGGGGGGGCAAATCAGGGTCTGGAAAATACCTGTAATCATGGGCTTCTTCCTTGGAGCGCATGGAGCGGGTGAGCTGTTTCTCCTCATCCCAGGTTCTGGTTTCCTGTACCAACTCCTCGCCATCTTCAATGGCTTCTATATGTCTCCTGGCTTCATATTCGATAGCTCGTTCCAGCGCGCGGAAGGAATTCAGATTCTTGATTTCGCTTCTGGTACCGAGTTCTTTTTGTCCTGTCGGTCGTACCGATACATTGGCATCACAGCGCAGGGATCCTTCCTGCATCTTGCAATCGGATACCCCGGCAAATAATAAAATGGATCGCAGTTTTTCCAGGTAGGCCCGGGCTTCACGTGCACTGCGCATATCCGGCTCCGATACTATCTCCAAGAGGCCTATACCACAACGGTTGAGATCCACCAGAGAAAAGGGGGTGGTAGTTATATCACCCTGGTGCACGAGTTTCCCCGCATCCTCCTCCATATGGGCCCGGTTTATTCTTATCCTCTTTTCTTTCCCGTCCACATCTATTTCCAAATAACCATTTTTACAGATGGGCTGGTCAAACTGGGAAATCTGATAAGCCGCCGGCAGGTCGGGATAAAAATAGTTCTTCCGGTCGAACTTGCAATATTCCGGTATTTCACAATTTAAAGCTATCCCCGTTCTAATGGCCAGCTCCAACACCTTTTCATTCAGCACCGGCAAAGCGCCGGGAAAGCCTGCACAAAACGGGCAAACCTGCGTATTGGGTTCAGAGCCGAAAGCCGTGGAACAAGAACAGAAAATCTTGGACTCCGTTTTTAATTCCGCGTGTACTTCCAGTCCAATTACCGTCTCAAATTCTTTAGCCATTAATTCCACCCCCCGAAACCGGTGTAAGCCGGTGATAATCTGTATTTTGCTCAAAGGCATAGGCGGCTTTAAAAAGGGTGGCCTCATCAAAGGCCCAGCTAATAAGCTGCATTCCCACCGGTAATGCATCATTATCCAACCCACAGGGAATCGAAATCCCAGGTAGTCCGGCCATGTTTACCGGAACGGTAAGAGCATCGTTCAAATACAGGGTCAGGGTATCATCAATCTGTTCTCCCAGTTTGAAAGCTGTAGTCGGAGTAGTTGGTGATACTATGAGGTCAAAATCCCGGAAAACCTTTTCGAAATCCTGGGCTATCAATCTTCTCACCTTCAAGGCTTTAAGGTAATAAGCATCATAATAACCAGAGCTCAAAGCATAGGTTCCCAGCATTATCCTTCTCTTTACTTCCGGCCCAAATCCCTGAGCTCGAGAGGAGGAAAACATATCTGCCACATTATCGGCTTCGCTATCGCGCAGGCCGTATCTTACTCCATCAAAACGGGCCAGGTTGGTACTGGCCTCAGCTGGAGCCACAATGTAGTAAGCTGGCAAAGCATATTCGCTGTGCGGTAACGAGACCTCTTCCACTATGGCACCTAATTCTTCGAACTTATGCAGGGCTTTCATTACGGCTGCCCGGGTACTCTCCGCCACCCCCTGGCGGAAATACTCCCGGGGGTAGGCTATTCTCATCCCTTTTACTTCTCCATCCAAAAAAGCGCTATAATTAGGAACTTCGATGTCAGCGCTGGTTGAATCCAGTGGATCCTTGCCGGCAATAATTTCTAGTATCAGGGCGCAATCGCGTACATCACGGGACAATATACCTACCTGATCCAGGGAAGAAGCAAAAGCGGCCACCCCCCAGCGGGAAACCCGTCCATAGGTGGGCTTCAGTCCTACTATGCCGCAATAGGAAGCCGGTTGGCGAATGGAACCTCCGGTATCGCTGGCCAGGGCATAAGGTATTTCCCCAGCGGCTACAGCGGCAGCGGAACCACCAGATGAACCTCCGGGTACCCTTTCCCAGTCCCAGGGGTTGCGGCTAGGGAAAAAGGCCGATTGCTCGGTGGAGGAACCCATGGCAAACTCATCCAGGTTTAATTTGCCCAAGAGTATCCCACCCTTTTCATTGAGGCGGCAACTGGCGGTAGATTCATAGCTGGGTACAAAATTTTCCAGCATCCGTGAAGCACAGGTAGTTTTAATGCCCCGGGTACAGAAAAGGTCTTTTAAACCATAGGGAATACCTTTAATTCCACCATATTGACCCTCACCATCAATCCCGCGTGCGCTTTTTAAAGCTGCTGCTTCGCATAGCGTAATAAAGGCCTGTACTTTATCTTCCATATCGGCGATCCGGGAAAAAAGGGATTTTACTATATCCTCGGAAGATATTTCCCCGGCCTGCAGTTTATCCTGCAATTCATGTATAGTAAACTTATATAAATCCACTGGCGAAAACCTCCCCTAAATTATCCTGGGAACCTTGTACTGGCCTTCTTCTACCAGGGGCGCATTGGCCAGAATCTCTTCCTGGGAGGAACCAGGAAGGGTCTCATCTTTACGCAAAACATTAAAGACAGGCAATATATGGATCAAAGGCTCTATCTCCCCGGTGTCAAGCTCGTTCAGTCTTTCCACATAAGCCAGAATTAAACTTAATTGTTCCGCCAGGGCGGTTTTCTCATCTTCGCTTAAGGCCAGACGAGCCAGCGTGGCCACATGATTTACTTCTTCGAGCGAAAGCGCCATCAAGCTACCCCCTTATCGCATAAAACATTTATGTTCAATATTATATCAAATGCCCCGGTCTAAAACTAATAATTTTACTGGTAAAGAGGCATGTATACAAGGCTACTCCTCACTTAAACAAAAGCATCAGCAGCGGAATCAGCAAAAGACCGGGGAGCAGGTTCGCCAGCCGGATGCGGGCTAACCCCAAAGTGTTGAGGCCTATTCCAGCTATTATAATCCCTCCCAAACCGGTGAGGTTATTGATGACGGGATCAGTAAGAAATGGCTTTAGGAATCCTGCCCCCAGGCTGATGGCACCCTGGTATAGCAAGAGGGGGAGGGCGGAAAAAAGCACCCCTATACCCATGCTGGCTGCAAATATCATAGCCATTATTCCGTCCAACATGGATTTTACCAGCAGTATATCATAATTATGGGTCAAGCCGTCCTGCAAAGCTCCCAGAATAGCCATTGCGCCTACACAAAAGACCAGGGTGGCGGAAACAAAGCCCTTTACAAAGAAGTTCTCTTCCTGCCCCAGCAGCCTTTCCAGCCTTTTCCCGGCGCTTTCCAGCTTACCCTCCCAATTTCTCCATTCGCCGAATACTGTTCCCAGAGCCAGGCTAAGGCCAACAACTACCAGGCTTTCGGTCTTGAGCCCGTATTGAATTCCGATTATCAGGATTAGGAGGCCCATGGCATCCTGCAGGGAGCGTGAAATGTTTTCCGGTATCCCCCGGCGCAATAACAGCCCAATGGCTCCAGCCACTACAATGGCCCCAGCATTGATAAAGGTACCGGTCACCGCTTCTTCACCTGCAATTCCTCCCATCACAAGATTTTTAAACTGACTCTACTGCAAAAAATTACAACCCTTATGCTATAAAAGAGGTTTTTGCAGTGGAACCCCCCATGCCCGCAACCTTAAATAGTGACATCCGAAGGATGGAACACTAGGAGTACCCGAAGGGTGAAGGGTGCAGGGTGCAGGGTGCAGGGCCACAACCACCGATAAAAAGTGATTTAGTAGGGGCTTGAATGGTAAGATGTAGCAGGAAATAAATTAAACCCCTCACCCCTTACTCCTCACTTTTCTTTTCCCGGTGCGCCTAAGATAATCCCGGCAGGTTTAAGAAACCTTCTTCATCCAGTATGGTCAATCCCAGTTGCAACGCTTTGTCCAGCTTGCTGCCCGGATCATCGCCAGCCACTACATAGGAGGTTTTCTTGCTGACACTGCTGCTCACTTTTCCTCCCCGGCTTTCAATCATCTCGCTGGCCTGCTGGCGGGTCAGGCCAGGCAGGGTGCCAGTAAGTACAAAGGTCTTTCCCTGCAGCAACTGCTCCCCAGCCTCATAGACCGCCTCCCGGGTATTGACCCCCAGGGCTTTCAGGTTTTCTATGGTCTCCCGATTCCGGGGCTCGGCAAAGAAATTAATAACAGACTCGGCCATCTTGGACCCGATTTCCGGAATGCTGGTTAGTTTCTCTACACCAACCTTATAAAAATCATCTATATCATGAAAATGACGGCTTAGAATTTTAGCGCTCTTCGCTCCAATATGCCTTATTCCCAAAGCGGTAAGCAAGCGGGAGAGAGGACGGGACTTGCTCTCTGTAATAGCTTTTATCAGATTTGCCGCCGATTTTGGCCCCATTCTTTCCAATAAGCTGATATCCTGTTCGCTCAGGCGATATAAGTCGTCAATCCCTTTTACCATTTCTCTGTTTACCAATTGCTCAATTACAGCTGGACCCAGTCCATCGATATCCATAGCCCCACGGGAAGCAAAAAAGATAAGGCTTTCCTTAAGCCGGGCTGGGCAGTTGATGTTTTCGCAACGATAAGCCACTTCCCCAGCGAAACGGACTACCTTGCTATCACAAGCCGGACAGTTTTCCGGGGGCATTATCGTCCGTTCCTCTCCCCTTCTTCTCTCCGGGAGAGAGCTAATAATTTCCGGAATGATATCTCCCGCTTTGTGAATCAAGACCATATCGCCGATACGCAGATCTTTTTCTCTAAGCAGGTCAAAGTTGTGCATACTGGCCCGGCTGACCGTAGTTCCAGCCAGTAATACCGGTTCCAACAAGGCAGTGGGAGCGATAATTCCTGTTCGCCCCACATTGATTTCCACGCCCAGCAGCCGGGTCTCTTTTTCTTCAGCGGGGAATTTGTAGGCCATGGCCCAGCGAGGACTCCTGGCAGTAGACCCCAACTCTTCGCGCTCAGCAAAGGTATTGAGCTTGACTACCACCCCATCTATCTCGTAGGGAAGCTCATGCCTCTTTTCAGCATATTCCTCACTATAGGCTAAAACAGCCTCAATATCAGCACAGAAGCGAGCTTCCGGGTTTACCGGCAGGCCCTGCTCCTGTAGAAAACGCAAGGCCTCTTCTTGTTCAACCAGAGGGTTGGCTTCCACATAAATGATGTCATAAATGAAAGCGGACAGAGCCCGGCTAGCGGTCACTCGGGGATCGAGTTGCCGCAGGGAACCAGCAGCAGCATTACGGGGATTGGCAAAGACCCTCTCCCCTTTTTCTTCTTTTTCCTCATTCAGCCGGAGAAACTCCTGTTTCGGCATGAATATTTCGCCACGCACTTCCAGCCGGGGAAGGGGATCGCGCAAGCGGAGCGGGATAGCCTTTATCGTTCTGATATTGGCCGTCACATCCTCTCCCACCAGCCCATCCCCTCTGGTGGCAGCATTTAACAAAACCCCGTTTTCATAAACCAGGGCTATGGAAACTCCGTCTATTTTCAGTTCTGCCATATATGACAGCTTTCGGGCGACCCGGCCTAATCGGCGGTGAAACTCCATTAAATGCTGGTAGGAAAAGGCATTATCCAGGCTTAACAAAGGAAAGCGGTGCCTTGTCGGGGAAAACTTTTCCACTGCCGTGCCTGCCACTCGCTGTGTAGGTGAGTCGGGCGTAATAAATTGCGGATGTTCCTCCTCCAGCTTTTTCAGTTCCTGCATCTGGCGGTCATACTCAGCATCACTTATTAACGGGGCATCCAAAATGTAATAGCGGTAATCGTGCTTTCGAATCTCTTCCCGTAGTTCCTTTATCCGGGAATTGACCTCCATTTCTTTACCCCCTTCCTTTTTGAACAATGGTTGAACGGTGGTTAAACGTTCGGTAATTAGAGGGGGGTATTCCGCGCTACATCACACTTTCTAACTTATGGGTAAAAACGATTAGCAATCGTTCAACCACCCTTCTGTCTTCCGTCTCTAATCTATTTTCTCCAGTGGAGCAATATCCAATCGCAGCATCCTGGTTCCCGCCTGAATAAAATCAACCACCGCAATCTGCTCCTCTTCATTTAGCTCAGATATTATTCCCATACCAAATTTTGCATGTAAGACCTCGTCTCCGGCTTGAAATACCGGTTTGGAAATCTTTTTCTGCTGAGGATACAGCATCAGATCTTCCGGAATTTCGTAAAGAAAGCGCGAGGGAGGATTACTTCGTTCATAACCATAGAGAAGGCGGCTCATCGCATGGCTAAGATAAAGCCTTTCCTGGGCCCGGGTTATGCCCACATAGCATAGCCTTCTTTCCTCCTCCATCTCCTCAGCTGTCTGGCTGCGATAAGAAGGAAAGACTCCTTCTTCCAGACCCGTAATAAAGACTACCGGGAACTCCAGACCTTTGGCGCCGTGAAGGGTCATGAGCAATACATTTTCGGAGTTGTCAAGCTCATCACTTTCCTGAACCAGGGCGGTTTGGGACAGAAATTCCTCCAAACCCTGACCCCCTTCTCTTTCGAATTCCACTACCAGGGAACGTAACTCCTGCAAATTCTCAATCCGCGCCTCAACATCAGCCGCTTTGCTTTTCTTAAGTTCCTCGATATATCCCGTCACTTCAATTACCTGCTCCAAAAGCTCCATCAACGAAGCTCCTGATGCAAGCAGATCTGTAAGATATTTCATCATGCCATGGAAATCCTCCATGGCCGTCAGCATTTTCCGCCCTATTCCGGGGATGTCCTTTGATTTAGCCAGTACATCCAACAAAGAAACTCCCCACTCCGCCGAACACTCTTTAATCCTGGTCAGGGTTTTTTCTCCTATCCCCCGCCGGGGAACATTAATAACCCGCTCAAAACTCAAGAGGTCATTATGGTTGGAAATCAGGCGCAAATAAGCCAGGATATCTCTTATCTCTTTTCGTTCGTAAAACTTCCGTGCTCCCACAATACGGTAGGGTATATTGCGATAGAGCAGAGCCTCTTCTAAAACCCGGGATTGCGCATGAGTACGGTAAAAAGCAGCAAAATCCCGAAAACTCTTATTCTCACTTCGAACCAGGCTGTTTATTTCATCAGCTATAAAACGAGCCTCCTGAAAACTATCCCCGGCGCAGAAATGTACCAGCTTCTCCCCTTGTCCCTTTGGGGTATAAAGCTGTTTTTCCTCTCGCTCCTTGTTATTGCAAATCACCGCATTGGCCGCGCATAGAATATTGCCACTGGAACGATAGTTCATTTGCAGCTTGATTAGCCGGCTATCCGGGTAATCGCGCAGAAATCGTTTGATATTATAGGGCTCGGCCCCCCTCCAGCTGTATATAGACTGATCCGGGTCGCCTACCACGAAAATATTGTGATGCCGTGATGCCAGAAGCTGGGCCCAAAAATACTGTGAGTAATTGGTGTCCTGGTATTCATCAACCATGATATATTGAAACCATCCCTGGTATTTCTCCAGCACCGCCGGATTCTCTTGGAAAAGGCGGATACAAAGTACAATGAGATCTTCGAAATCCAACACATTCAATTCCTTGAGCCGGGAATTATAAAGTCTGAATATCCGGCAGTTCCTTTCCTTTATGAAATCGGGAACAGTGAAGCTGTAAAAATACTTTTCCGGCTTTTCCAGGCTGTTTTTAGCCTGTTTAAAGATATAAAGCAGTTCTTCCGGTTTGGTTTCATAGTCATTTTCTTCTCTTAGTATGGCTTTAATAAGTAATTTGCCTTCCGTATCATCAATAATACTGAAGTTTTGATGGTAGCCCAACTCTTTAATATCCATTCTTAATATGCGGTTGCAGGTAGAATGGAAAGTCTGAATCCACTGGCTATTGAAATCGGGAAGCATCGAAACCACCCGGGATCTCATTTCCTGAGCGGCCTTATTGGTAAAAGTAATGGCCATAATACGATGGGGAGGAATCCCCCGCTTTACCAGATGCACAATCCGGCGCGTGAGAACCCTGGTCTTTCCACTGCCCGCACCGGCTAAAACCATACAGGGACCATCCACATGAGCTACGGCTTCTTTTTGTTGTTCATTTAGATCGGTAAAAACATCTTGCATAAAATATAAACCACCTTTATAAGTCGTAAGCAATAAAGAAACATCCTCTTGCTTCCCACCCCTAACCATACTTAAAATAATAACACAAAACTACTCCATCTTCTGAAAGAGAAGCTATACTAAGATTAAAAGCAATATAATTACCCGGCAAGGGAGGTATTAAAGCAATGAAAGTTCAAAGCCTGAATCTTCATGGTCTGAGCCTGGAAGAGGCCCGGCAAAAAACCAGGCAAAACCTGAGCTGGTGCATGCAAAACGGAGTGGATGTGTTGGATCTGAACCATGGCAAAGGTTTTCACAGCAGTCGAAACTTCTCCGTGCTCAAGCAAGAATTAAGGAGAATGCTCAAATCCGAACCCGCCTTGAAAGAATTTGATTACAAAGTGGTGTACGGAGAATCCGACCTGCCGGTAGCCCTGGCTTATGATGAAGGCCACACTCTAATAGTCGCACGCGGGAAAGAAAAGGAATATATCGGCGGCAGGAAAGAGCTGGAGAAGAAGCAGCGGATTTTTTCACCTGAAGGGCGTCAGGAAAGAAGACTGCGGAAAAAAAGAAGTAAATAAGATGGGGAAAGTGAGGGGAACCATTAACCATTAATTGAAACAAG
>NZ_JAQVZX010000153.1 GCF_028707975.1 Syntrophomonas sp. | reverse complement strand
ATCTTAAGGTCTGTCCCCGCCACACCTACCACATTAAAACGAGATTTCTTTTCGCCCTGTTCCACTTTTCTGCGTTCACGAACAAAGATTTTAGCTTTTCCCATCTTTTTCTCCCCTTTTTCTAATTTTTTTATCTATAGTATATACATTATAGCTTCATTGTACGCTAACTCCAAAATATGAACAATGCCCATTATCTTCCGCGAACCCCTTATGATAGTTCACCCTTCCATTGAAAATATTTTTTTTGAACTGCAGGGTTTTTTCTTTTTTTATCGTTATTATTAATGAATGGGAAGGGGGTGGTCAAGGTTTGCCCAGATGAACTGTGGATAGAAGGTTTCCAGGGCCAAGATATACAAGCATTCGAGGTATTGATTAATCAGTATAAAGCCTATATTTTTGCTATTATTCTACGTTTTGTAAGTAACCCGGAAGATGCCCAGGATATTGCCCAGGAAGTATTTTTACAGCTTTACCGTTCTCTTCCCGAATGCCAACCTGACCACCTGAAAACCTGGATAGGGCGAGTTACCACCAATAAGGCCATTGATTGGAAACGCAAGCGAGCCCGGCAGCTTGCACTGCTGGAGAGTGATATGGAAAGGCAGGCAACACCCGCTGTTATGGATATGGGGCCTGAGCAAATGCTTGTGCAAAAGGAAAGGGAAGCATCTATTAAAGAGCTTTGCCGGGGCCTGCCTCCCCGCTACAGCGGAGTAATAATAAAATACTATTTTGAGAACAAGCCCTACCAAGAAATTGCCCGGGAAGAAGGCATAAGTTTGAAAACCGTAGAGTCCCGCCTCTACCGGGCGCGAAGGCTCTTGCGTGAACGATGGGAGGAGGGAGCGGAATGACGCATTTCAGCCCGGAGGAATGGCGAACTTATGGAAAAGGACCAACCAAAGAAAAAGATGTTTTAATGGAAAAACATTTGCTGGATTGTGATGCTTGTTTGCAGTTGTTCCTGGATAGCATAGACGATCAGGCAGTAGAAGAGGCCAGGGCTCTCATCCCCCCTGACTTTACCGCGCGAACCTGTGGCTTGCTCAGAACAAATGCCCGGAAGGAAGAGCGCCGTCCGGGTCGCTCTCAAAGAAAAAGGCTTTTAGCCTGCTACGCAGTAGCCGCAGCCATTACCATTATGCTCTGTGGCGGCGGGGTATTTCAATCATGGAGCGATACGAGCAGAATGAATTTACATTATAATCCTACAGCACAAACTGTCGGTAAGTATGAAGACATCCTTTTTAACTGGCCGGCCCGCTTGCAGGAAATAAGCAACGGATGGCTCAACAATATGGAAATAGAAAAACATAAGGAGGTTAAGTAGTGAAGAAAAAAAGCAAGTTCCTAGTATTTATTCTATCGCCGCTTCCTGGCCTCAGCCATCTCTATCTGGGCTGGAGCAGACGAGCCCTGGTCTTTTTCAGCGTTTTCCTGGGGCTTGGTATTGGCGCCATAACTATGGGAAATATCAGCTATCAGACCAGTAATATGATCGGCCCGCTCATCTTTTTTGTTATAGCCTTGCTCTGGTTTGTAGCCCTGGCAGAAGCCCTGCACCTGGCCGGACAAAATATTGAACCCGGCCCTGACAGCGATGAAGCCCGGATATTTAATAGCGAGGAGACGGGTTTACTTTTTATCAGCGACCGGAAGCTGATAGCCCTGGCCTTTTCAGCTATCCCGGGAGCCGGGCATATGTACCTGGGATTAATAAAACAGGGAGCGCAATTGATGGCCGGATTTTTCTTCATATTGCTTCTGTCCGGCTGGTTGAATCTAAACCTTTTAGGTTTTGTTATACCGGTTATTTGGTTTTACAGCGTTTTCGACATCTATCATCTGCTGGAAGACGAGGAAGAAGTACAACTGGAATCCTCCACCCTTTTCGACTGGTTTTCCACCCATCCGGGCTGGCTGGGCTGGGGATTGATTGCCCTGGGCTTGCTGGTTATTGTACAGCGCATTGCCAGCCCTGCTTTAGCGCAGTTATTAAGTGAAAGTTTGCGTAGTTACATTGAAACTAGCTTTATCGCCTTGATATTGATTGCCGGGGGAATCAAGCTATTGCTGGGCAGCAAAGCGGAAGAGCTCGGCGAGGGAGCAAATGCTTTGCCCGCCACACGAATTGAGGCAGAAAAAGCAGACGAAAGTGCTTTCCCGGATAAAACTAATGAAGAGATAGTAATCGAGAATACTCCCAGCGATAAGCTTAATGAAGAAAGAGAGGAGGAATTGCCATGAGACAATGGCGGATAGGTACCTTTTCCATGGGTTTGCTCTTATTCTGCACCGGTATCGGCCTCCTATACGCCCAATTCCAGCCAGCCCCGGTAGTAAGCAGCATCTTGAAGTGGTGGCCGGTAATTTTCATTATATTAGGTGTTGAGGTATTGTTGCAAAGCTATCTTAATAAAAGTGAAGAAAGCAGGATCAAGTATGATATCTTCAGCATTTTTATAATCTTTTTCATCGTCATGGGCGGTATGGGGCTACAAGCTGCCGGTAAAGTGGGATTGAGCAACTACATCCAGGAGAATATCACTGCAAAACATTACAATTTACCGACGAACCATGAAATTGCCTTGGATAAGGATATCCAGAAAGTAGTAGTTGAAGCTGCTGGTGGCCCGCGTTTAAAAGTCAGAACCGGTAGGGGAGATTCCATACAATGCCATGCCAAAGTCGAGATAAGAGCCCAATCTGAAGCCCAGGCCCGGCAGCTGCTGCAAGGAAAAACTCCGCTTAATACTCGAAGAAATGGCCATACCCTGTACCTGAACCTGGGTTTCTCCCCGGCCAACAACTGTTATTGTGTAGCTTATTCCTTGATCCTGCCGGAAAGACTGGCGGTGGAAGTGGAGCATGGTGATACCCCCGTGCAAATAACTGCGGGACATATCAGCAATGATTGGCTTATCCGGGGAGATGGGGATTTAAACATTACTCTGGCCCCGCAATCCAATCTAATGCTCTACGCTCTTGTACCCCCCAATCAACAGCTGAAAGGCAACATAAACTGGACTTCCCCGGATGGAAAGCCTCTTAAAGTTGATCTTCAAAAAGAAAAGGATTGGCAAGAAGAGTCCCGACCAGGTGAAGAAGCTATTCAAGCTCAAGCCCAACTGGGGGAGGGACGCTACAAGATGACGATTATCCATCAAAGGCATGAAGGGAATGAAATAAGCGTTAACCAGCTTCCCTGAGCCAAATCCATGATAGTGTGAAAATATTAGAAATATCCTGTAAGTTTGGCATAAATTTATCGTAAAAAAAGACATGACGTTTTTTTCCCTGGAATAAAATAACCGGGGGACTTCATGATTACAAAAAAATCGAGTAGCACAGATGGAGGTTAAGCTTGTGAAGTTGGAGTTAGAGGGAACGGATTCTAAATGGA
>NZ_JAQVZX010000152.1 GCF_028707975.1 Syntrophomonas sp. | reverse complement strand
TTTGCTCTTCTGGAAATAAGGGGTAAGGAGCAAGTGATTAAAGTCCAGCGGGCTAAACTGCCGCCGGCGGCTCGGGAAGGCGATGTATTGCTCTGCCAGGGCGAAGAATGGCTTATTGACCATAAAGGTACTGAAGTACTCAAGAAAGAAGTGGAACACCTGGCCGCTGAGTTGTGGCAGGATTGAATTTGTCAGGCTATGTAGGGAACGACCCCCGTGTCGTTCCGAATCAGGCGCAACAACCTTAATAGCGACTGCAAGGCATTGTAAGGGCGGTCTTCGACCGCCCGCTTTCACCTTCGCCAGCGCTTTGTATATTCATGCAACCCTTCTGCATAAAAAGGGGTTTTTGCAGTGGAACTAAACTTGGACAGGTTTTGTGTAGAAATAATCGGGAGGTAGATAGGTGAAGATAGTAGTTAAGCTATTTGCAACATTGCGCCAGGGGCGTTTTAAGGTTCAAAGCGGGATTTATCCTGAAGCGGCCAAGGTGCAAGATATAGTTGAGGGACTGGCTATATCCCCGACCGACCTGGGCATAATATTCGTAAATGGAAAATCGGCTGACCTGAACCGGGTGCTGCATGAGGGAGATACCATTTCCATTTTTCCGCCGGTAGGAGGGGGATAAATGATCAAAGCATTAAAATATAGTAAGCCGGAAGGCCGGCGGCATCCAGGGGGATGTTTGTAGAATGGATAAAATGGATGTATTGTTGCGGCAAAAAGCCCCATCCGGGCTTATTGGCTGGAAAGAAGAAGAGGAAATGGCTCTGGCCCTGGGTTTATCTTTACACGAAACCGAGGGAAGGCTCCTGGCCCAGGGTGTTTTACCCCGGCGTTACCAGCGCAACGCAAAATCCATCACCCGGGAAGAACAGTGCCGTTTATTCCAGTCCCGGGTGGCGGTAATCGGTTGCGGAGGATTGGGAGGCTACCTCTTGGAGGAACTGGCCCGCCTGGGAATCGGTTCAATATCCGCCTGGGATTATGATAATTTTGCCGAGCATAATCTTAACCGTCAACTGCTGGCGGAGATAGATTCAATTGGGCAAAGTAAGGTTGAAACAGCGGCCAAAAGAGTTCAGGCCATCAACCCGGCCGTGAAATTCCAGGCCTTCAATAGACCTTTTGCGGCAGGGGAGGGGGAGGATTTGCTGGCCGGACATCAGGTGGTGGTGGATGCCCTGGATAGCATTCCTGTACGCAAGATGCTGGCTGCTGTCTGCCAGCGCATGTCGCTGCCCCTGGTACATGGTGCTATTGCCGGCTGGTGTGGCCAGCTTTGTACCCAGTTTCCCGGTGAGGACAGCCTGGAAATAATCTATCGGAACAGCAGCCAGGAGCAGGGGGCGGAAAGCAAGCAGGGGGTCCTGGCATTTGCTCCAGCTGTGGTGGCCAGTTTGCAGGCTGCTGAGGTGGTAAAAATCCTTCTGGGTCGGGGGGAACTTTTGCGTAAACGCCTTCTTTTTTTTAACCTTCTGGATATGGAGTTTGAGGTTTTGGACTTGTAAGTAAGGTATACTGTTTCCTTGTATCACGAAATGTAACAATACCGTCACCTGGATGTAACTTGCTTGTGACAGTGTTGTTACAATGGTTATCCTAACGGCAAATAATCTTATCAACCCCGTTCACTTGAATCGCGGTGAGGCGGGGTTTTGTTTTTATCTGGAAAGCACTTGGGGGAGTTGGCATGATTCTTGCTGTCTAATATTACAGAGGTAAATGATTAAGGCTGGTTGGTGGAGTCCAGGAACAAGGCAGTTGTAGATCAAGCAAAAAAGGAGGTGAAATCTGGTTTTCACTAAGGGAAGCCAGAGCGAGATGGAAAAGATTATTGTAGTTCAACCGGAAAAATGTACTGGCTGCAGAACCTGTGAACTGGTGTGTTCGTTTACTCACAGCGGAGAATTCAACCCGGCCCGGTCACGCATATCGGTTTTTAGTTTTGAAAAAGTGGGATTTTCCTCCCCGGTTCTCTGCCAGCAATGCAGCACAGCGGCTTGTATGCAGGTCTGCCCGGTAGGAGCCGTAAGTCGCGATAATAAAACTGGTGCCATGGTGGTAAATTCAAGCCGTTGTCTGGTTTGCAAGGCTTGTACTATTGCCTGTCCTTTGGGAGCTACTTTCTATGATCATATCAGCGACAGTATTATCAAATGTGACCTTTGCGGCGGGGATCCGGAATGTGTGAAGTTCTGCCCTTCCGGTGCCATCACTTATCAGGAAGCGGGCGAAGCCGGACTGGCGCGTCGCAAGGCGGTTGCAGCCAGGCTTAAGGATGTTTATGAGGAGGTGAGTTAGGATGTATGCATGGATAGGACAGATTTTAAGGGTTAACCTTACTGACGCTACGATCAAAAAAGAAAAGCTCGATCCGCTGCTTCTAAGAAATTATATCGGAGCCCGGGGCCTGGGAAGCAAATTGTTCATGAATGAAGTAAACCCTCAGGTAGATCCCTTGAGCTCGGAAAACAAGATTATTTTTATGACCGGCCCTCTTACCGGAACTTTGGCTGCCTCAGGCGGACGCTATAATGTAGTAACCCGGGGACCACTAAACGGCACCATTGCCGCTTCCAACTCTGGGGGGAGTTTCGGTCCGGAACTCAAATATGCCGGTTATGATGGAATCATTTTTGAAGGCAAAGCGGAAAAGCCGGTCTATTTATGGATAAATAACGGCGAAGTGGAATTGAGAAGTGCAGAAGAACTCTGGGGTCGCAATGTTCCGGAGACGACTGATATGATTAAGCAGGCTACGCACGAGGAGGCCAAAGTGGCCTGTATAGGGCCAGCCGGAGAAAAACTGGTCAAGTTCGCCTGCATTATGAATGAGTATAACCGGGCTGCAGGGCGCTCCGGGGTGGGAGCGGTCATGGGCTCAAAGAACTTGAAAGCGCTGGCGGTTCGAGGTAGCGGAGGCATCAAAGTGGCCAACCAGCAAGGGTTCATGCAGGCAATTACTGATGCCCGGAACAAATTGAAAGCGCATCCCGTAACCGGGGCCGGTTTGGCAGCTTATGGCACCAATGTTCTGGTAAATATTCTGAATGAGCACGGGGGCTTGCCGGTAAAGAACTTCAGTGAAGCTGCGGTTTTTGATCGGGCAGAAAATGTTTCCGGCGAGTACCAGGCCGAGCACTGCCTGGTGCGCAACAAGGGGTGTTTCGGTTGTTCCATCGGTTGTGGCCGGGTTAGCCGCAACCGGGGCAAATATAAAGGTATTGGCGAAGGGCCGGAGTACGAGGCAACCTGGGGTTTGGGGCCCAACCTTTTTATCGATGATTTTGAAGCCATTTCCAAGGCCAACTTCCTCTGCAACGAGTTGGGTCTTGATCCCATCTCCCTGGCCGGTACCCTGGCCTGTGCTACGGAAATGATGGAAAAGGGCTTCATTCCCCGGGAAAAAGCGGAGTTAAG
>NZ_JAQVZX010000151.1 GCF_028707975.1 Syntrophomonas sp. | reverse complement strand
AGGCCAAAGGAGCCGGCAATCGCCTTGAGGTCAGCCGGGTGGCGGGACAGAGCTTTATGCTGGCAGTAGTGGTGGGAATAGCAGCGGGTGTCCTGGGATTATGGCTGGCGGAGCCTTTTGTGGGGCTCTTTGCCGTGGAAGCGGAAGTAGAGCGCCTGGCCCTGCTCTATATCTATATCGTCTTTAGCATACTACCGGTGGCTTTGACCCTCTATATAATTAATTCGGTTTACCGGGGATTGGGCCGCACCGACATCCCCATGACCATTGCTTTCGTGGTTAATATAGTAAACTGCGCGGCAAATTATATTCTGGTTTACGGAATGGGACCCATACCGGCCTTGGGTGTGGCCGGATCGGCCCTGGCATCTTCCCTGGCTCATGTGGTTGGATTGGTGATGGCCTGCTGGTACTTTTTTGGTGGGCGGGGTGGCTTAAAGGTAAAATTTCGCCTTTCCGAGCGTTTGAACTGGCCCATTATTCAAAACATCTTCCGCTTGGGCCTTCCCAGCATGGGGGAGCAGTTCTTCTTAACTGTATCCGGCCTAGTTTCCGTCTTCCTGATCGTCTTTCTGGGTACTACCGCCTATGCTTCACATGAGGTAGCCTTAGCGGTGGAATCCCTCTCCATCATGCCTGGCTTTGGGGTGGCCATTGCCGCTACCGCGCTGGTAGGGCAGGCGGTAGGTGCGCGGGATCGCCTGGCGGTACAAAAGATGGCGCGGGGTTCGCTGGAACTGGCAGTTCTTTTAATGGGCTTGCTGGGAGTAGTGTTTTTCTGTTTCCCCCAGGCCATTGCCCGGATATTTACCAATGACCCGGTACTTGTCACCCTGGCGGGCAGTCTGGTCCGAATTGCCGCGTTTGAGCAGCTGACTATTGCCCTGAGCATGACCCTGGCCGGTATCTTAAAAGGGGCCGGGGATACCCGTACGCCTATGTATATCACTGCCCTGGCCACCTGGGCCTTCCGTATACCCATAATGTATCTGCTGATTAAAGTCCTGGAGCTTTCTATAGCCTGGATATGGGTGGTATTCGTTATTGACTGGCTGCTGCGCTCGCTGGTTTTCATTATCGTGTACCAGCGCAAGCGTTGGCTGTACCGTTCTTTAGGATCCGAACTGGAAGCGGGTTAGGCTCCGCAGTTGAATACTACTGAAATGAATTCGCGTGCAATGCGTATAAATAAGGAGAGGAGGATGGATATGAAAAAAACTTCAGAGGATATATACGAAGTTAATGGCGAAATCATAGAAATTACGAGTAAGGAGAAGGAAAGCGGCGGGTTTGCCGCAAGGCGTCCAATTACTCTAGTGGTCAAAAAGTTTGAGAAACGCTGGCTGATTGATTCTGTCACTCCAGGTGATTACATGGATGTGGACTCAATTACCTACAAAAATACCCTCTATGGTTTTAATTTTTCTCTGCCAAAAAGCTGGAAAGGCTATACTATTGTAAATAGCCAATGGGAGGGGTTGGCTACGGGAGATGCACAAGGAGAGGCAATAGTTGAAACTGGTCCCATGATTTCTATCCGGCATCCCCAATGGACCGCGGATAACCCCCGGCAGGATATTCCCATTATGGTCTTTACCACCAGTCAGTGGAACTCGCTTCAAGAAAATGAATTCCATATCGGTGCCGCACCTATCGGGCCTAAAGAACTTGGAAGCAATGCAAAATATGTTTTCGCTCTGCCAGCGCGCTATAACTATGCCTTTCCGACCAGATATGAAGAAGTGGAAGAAATTCTGGAAAGCGATCCCCTTCAACCAGTGGAATATCCATAGATATTAAGGAAAATATTATACAAGATTGTTGTCCGGCAACTATAAAATAACAAGAGAAAAAAAGCTATTTCGCAAGCTGCGGAATAGTTTTTAAATAATGATATTCTGCCATATAAGACATAGCAAAGCTTATCAGCTCTTGCGGTACAGGGTGTAGCAGGCCAGTTGGCGCAGGAATTCAGCCTCGGGGCCAAAAAGCTCCAGGCTCTTGAGGCAGGTGGCAATACTTTCTTCCAGTAGCTGCCGGGACTTCCCCAGGCCTAGCAAGCTGGGATAGGTGTTCTTCTCCTTACGGGCGTCGCTGCCCATGCTTTTGCCGGTAAGAGCCGCATCTCCCTGCACATCCAGGATATCATCGCTGATCTGAAAAGCCAGGCCGAAATTATCGGCATAGTTACTTAGGGCCAGCAAGCCGTTCTCCTCTATTCCGCCCACTATGGCTCCGGCTCTGAGGGCCGCCCGGAACAACTGACCGGTTTTCAAGCAGTGCAGCTTCCTCAAGCTCTCATAATCAATAGTCTTACCTTCCGCTTCCAGGTCCAGGATTTGCCCCCCAATCATGCCTCTGCTGCCGGCGGCCCGGGCAATTTCAGCTATCACCCGGCGCATGGTCTCCGGCTTTATCCCGAAAGTGCTGTTTTCTCCGCTCAGCAGTTCAAAAGCAGCGGTAAGCAAGGCATCACCGGTCAAGACCGCATTGGCTTCGCCAAAAACCCGGTGACAAGTGGGTTGGCCACGGCGGAAATCATCATCGTCCATACAGGGCAGGTCATCGTGAACCAGGGAATACGAATGAATCATTTCCAGGGCGCAGGCTGCCGGAATCGCCTGCTCGGCTTCTCCTCCCGCAATCTTCGCCCCCTCCAGAACCATTATGGGCCTGAGCCTTTTCCCTCCGTTAAAAATGGCATAATGCATGGCCTGATGAATCAACGGGGGATCGCTGTCCGGCGGGAGCAAGCAGCCAATTAAGCAATTGTCCACAAACTCTTTGCGTATTTTAATCTCTTCCTGAAAGTGCTCTAAATCAAAATTCATTAGCTAATTACCTCACACTTCGAAATCCAGCAATTCCAATTCCCCACTCAAGTTCTTGACCAATCGCTGAATCTTCCCTTCTGCCTGGGATAATTCCTGGCGGCAAAAAAGGGATAGTTCTATGCCTTCCTCAAAAACCTTGATGGATTCTTCCAGTTCCAACTCACCTGATTCCAGCTGCTCCACACTTTCCTCCAGTTTTTTCAGGGCCAGCTCAAAACTCAGCTTTTCCATCTCTTTACCCTCTCCTTTTTGATGACCTCAATCTCCAGGTCAGCGTGCCTCATAGCCACTTCCAACCGGTCACCAATTTGCACCTGCTGTTCATCTCTAATAATACGACCCTCTTTTTGCAATAGTACATAGCCCCTTTCCATGATTTTCAGGGGACTGAGGCTGTCCAAAGCAGCCACATTCATTGATAGCTGCATTTTCTTTTCCCGGAAAATCTCCGTCATCCCCCGGCTCAGACTCTTTTCCAGCTGGCTAAGCAGTTCCTCCCGCATATGGAGCAGGGAACGGGGCTGTTTCCAAATCCGCTTCATCATAAGGCGGTCAATTATTTCCGTATAATAGAGCAGCTTGCGCTGCATGGCCCGCAG
>NZ_JAQVZX010000008.1:26860-54317 GCF_028707975.1 Syntrophomonas sp. | reverse complement strand
TTCGGGCTGGTAAACCCGGAGATTCAGGGCACCATTACCGGGAATGATGTAGTATTGATTGTTCCCTATAAAACCAGCTTGAGCCACCTGATTGCCAGCTTCACCCTCTCCCCCGGAGCATCTGCTTTTATATCAGACATACCGCAAGACAGCGGGATAAGCAGCAACGATTTTAGTTCTCCTCTCTACTATACGGTTAAAGCCGAAGACAACTCCCAAAAAACATGGAAGGTTACAGCAATTAACGAACTACAAGTATTAAAGAATGCTGTTTTGGTGGGAAAATATCTCTTTCAGATTGATGATAGCAGCAGCCTGAACTATGCTAATATAATGGCCGCCATTGCCACCGGCAACAGCTTGTATTTCAAGTCGCCAAACGGCCGGTGGTATAATCTTTACAATGTCAATAGTATTGACGATTTTTATGATAGCGAGAAGGCCTTGCCGGAGAATGAGGAAAAGCAGCTGGATATCCGAAAATGGTATAAAACCGGGAATGAGGTAGAGGAGTTTCAATAATTTCTAAAGAATTATTACAGAATTAGAGAAAAATAAGGGGGTAGAAAAAGTGGAGTATCAGAATATCATATTTAAAAAGGAAGGTAAGGTCGGAATAGTACAGATTAACCGCCCGGAATTCATGAACGCTCTGACCATGGAATTGCTGGCAGAGCTGGCCCATGTTTTCGTAGAGATGGAAAAGGACCAGGAGATCAATGCCGTGGTTCTTACCGGAGTTGAGAAAGCCTTTTCCGCCGGATTCGACATGCCCAGCGTGATGAGCCTGGGAGAGAACAAAAGCGAAGGCCTGAAGATAATCGAAGAGTCTTTTTTGAACATACTTAAATTCCCTCTGCCGGTCATTGCTGCCGTCAGCGGTCCCGCTCTGGCTGCTGGCTTCGACCTGATGGTGATGGCCGACATCCGCATAATGTCAGAAACGGCTAAAGTCGGGCAGCCAGAAATACGCTGGGCCCTGACGCCCTTAAGCGATCCCCTGTGGAAAATAATCGGTATGGGCCGGGCCAAGGAAGTAACCATGACCGGAAGGATTTACGGGGCCGAGGAAGCCCGGGAAATGGGCCTGGCCAATTATGTCTATCCCCGGGAAAGCTACCTGGAAGAAGCTAAAAAATTGGCCCAGCGCATTGCCGCTTTTGAACATGAAGCCTTGAAAGCCAATAAGGAGCAGACCAACCGGGTGCCAGGAATGGAGGTCCAGGCGGCCATTCGCACCCAACTCTGGACCTTCCGTAGCTTTGTGGGCGGCGAAGCCATGTGCAGCCGGATGCAGGCGTTTCTGGAAAGCGATAAGAGCAAGGGCTAAGCAGGCAGAGAGGGGGAGAAGGGATGAAACTAAAGGGAAAAGCAGCCATAATCACCGGAGGAGGTACCGGTATTGGGAGAGCAGCAGCTATTGCTCTGGCGGGCGAAGGAGCCCGGGTGGCAGTCATGGGGCGGCGGCCCGGACCATTAAACGAAACCGTGGACAAAATCAGGGAAATAGGTGGGGAAGGACTGGCCCTACCCTCTGATGTTACCGTAATCGAGGATATTGAAAAGGCCCGGGATAAAGTACGGGAGACTTATGGCCGCCTGGATATTCTGATAAACAATGCCGGTTCGGCCTTGTTCAAACCTTTTATGAAAACCAGCCTGGAGGAATTTGACCGGATTTACCAGGTTGACCTGCGCAGCGTATTTGCTGTTTCCCAGCTGATGCTGCCCTTGATGCTGGAAGGCGGCGGAGGAAGCATTATAAACATTTCCTCCATTTTGGGAGTATTGGGGGGGAGGAACAGCAGTGCCTATTGTGCCATGAAAGGCGGAGTGGTACAGCTTACCCGGGCATTGGCGGCCGAGCTGGGACCGGGGATACGGGTTAACTGCCTTTGCCCGTCCCATATAATCACACCCATGATGGAAGATGAATTGAGTCGCATAGAGTCCAAAGGAAAGATGGATAAGTTGACCAAGATGTTTCCTATGAAAAGGCTGGCTTATCCCGAAGATATGACCGGGAGCATCCTGTTTTTTGCCTCAGATGATTCCAAATGGCTCACCGGCAATATACTTATGATTGATGGCGGGCTATCCTGCTACATATGAGAACAACGGGCATGGGGACGGTTCTTTTGCCCGCTTCTTAAAAAGAAAAGCGGGCAAAAGAACCGTCCCCATGCCCGCCCCTGGTGTTATTTTATGCTTAAATTATTTATTATTAGCCCGGTAATTAATTTGGGGTAAAAATAGGTTGATTTCTGGGGCATCTTATCACGGGCCTGAGCTACTTCAATTATTTCTTCCACCCGGGTAGGGTTGAGGAGAAAGCCCAGTTGATAATTACGATTGTCGATTTGTTCCATTAACCACTCTTCGCTGCGGGTGTAAGCCAGGTTCTCCTGGCTGCGGCGTTTTTGCTCGTCAATGCCCAGCAATTGATCCAGAATAATATTATCCAGCAGTGCTACATCGAGTTTTTCCCAGGCCGCAGATTTGTTATCCGGAAGCAATTTGCTGGCCTGTCTAGGATGCTTAAGATCCAGAAGAAAGAGATCTTTGCCGCTGTACATGCCAAAAACTTTGTGCTCCTTCGCATTGCTGGCCAGTTCTTGCATGAAAACGCTGATATTCTTGTCTTTATGCAATGCTATTTCAAATAAACCGGCCAGATGATTCATGAAAGCGTCCAATTTGAAGCCCGGGATATTCCCTACCAGCCGGTGAGTGGGAAGAACTACCAGCCCTTCATCAAAAACATTGACCAGGGTAGCCATTACATAATCATAGCCTTCCAGCCCTTGTTCCTTTATTTCATTGTAGTATTCCAGAGCGGTTTCGTAACGATGGTGTCCATCAGCAATATAGACCGGGCGGTCAGCAAGTAAAGCTACCATCTGCTCAATTATCGCTTCATTTTTTATCACCCAAATTTTGTGAGTCTCACCCGCTTCATCGATTATACTGATATCCGGAGCTTGCTCTTTGACTTCTTCCAGCAAAAGTTTCTCTCCCTGTTTTTCCTCATCAGAGTAAAGTCCAAAAATGGAACTGAAATTGGAACTGGTAGCCCTCATTAATTGCAAGCGGTCAGCCTTCGGTTTGGACAGGGTTTCCTCATGGGGCAGTATATTGCCCTTTTCATAAGGTTCCAGCTTAAGGCCGCAAACAAAGCCGGTTCTAACCACCCTTTCCCCCCGGAAGTTAAATTCTTGCTGGTAAAGATATAGGGCAGCTTTCTCTTCTGCGATCAGGGTTTCGTCCTCTTGCCACTTTTCCAGGTATTGCGCCGCTCTGGTATAACGGTTAGTGGAGCTGCTATCTTGAGGAAATATGAGCCCCAACTCCAGCCGGATCACATTAGCGGGATTTTCCGCATAATAGCGGGCCTGAGCTGACTCATCTATAATATCATACGGTGGAGTGACTACCGAAGCCAGGCTACTAATCTTTTCGGGATTATAACGGAGTCCTCTAAATGGGATTATATCTGCCATCTATGAAATAACCCTCCTTCTTTACCTCCCTTGACAGCTAAAATTGTAGTATATGCATTAACTTAATGCAATTCCTTTTTGTCGGACTTTCCAGGCTGGAAAGTTGTTTTAGCCTCTCCCCAGGAGAGATATGGCATATTTTCAGCGGTATTTCTTGATTTTTGCAGTACATAGTGCTTAAATAAATTACTGGGGGAATTCCCAGGGCAACTCCTGGGGAATTCTATTGGAGGACGGGAAATGCTGCTTGATTATCATATTCATGCACTGGCTCACGGGGAATACGATTATGACGAATTCTGGATCCGGCTTTTTGCGGAAAATGCTCGCCAGAAAAAACTTGTGGAAATCGGGTTTAGTGAACATGATGAATACCTGCCACGGATTAAACCGGACAAGCTTAAAAGGGTTCAGGAAGATTTCCCGAAGCTAAAAATCCGCATCGGATTGGAGGTCGACTATCATCCGGGAAGGGAAGAAGAAATCCAGCGGATGCTGGCCGGTTCGAATTATGATTATATAATTGGCTCTATTCATTTTATCGATGGATGGGGCTTCGACCATCCCGATTTTAAAGATCAGTTTGCCACCCAGGACATCGATGATATCTATGCCGACTATTTTAGCTTGGTAAACCAGGCGGTAAATTCGCGCCTTTTCGATGTAGTAGGGCATATGGACTTGATAAAAATCTGGGGGCATCGGCCGGTTAAGCAATCCGTTCAAGCCTATGTTGAGCCGGTTTTAAATAGTATTAAAGCGGCGAGAATGGTAATAGAGATTAACAGCAGTGGTTTACGCAAACCGGTGGGGGAAATATATCCGGCACGGGAAATCATGGAGCTAATGTTGGCTCTGGACATACCCATAACCCTGGGATCCGATGCCCACCATCCCTCGCAATTGGGCGAAGGCCTGGAGGAAGCAGCCTGCCTGGCCAAAGAGGTGGGTTACAGGCAGCTAGTCACATTTTCCAACCGCAGGAGGGAACTGATTGAGATAGGGTGACGAGGGTAAAGGGCCGGGGGCCACAACCACCGATGAAAATGAAGGTATTACAGGAGTTTATCATGGACGCTGCAACCTTAATAGTGACACCCGCAGGGTGATTTACGCAGATACAGATATATTATGAAATATATCAGAAGGACCGTCCCCGTGATATATTAATGCAATAGGAGTGAATCATGAGCAGCATTGGAATATTGATTATAAGCCTGGGTGTCATTTTACTGGGAGCTGAATTTTTCGTTAATGGTGTAGAATGGTTGGGAGAGAAGCTTAATCTTTCCGAAGGAGCGGTTGGCAGCGTGCTGGCGGCAGTTGGCACCGCCCTCCCGGAGACCCTGATTCCCGTAATAGCTATCGTTTTCGGCCAGGGCAAAGAGGGACACGATATAGGCATAGGAGCCATATTAGGAGCTCCTTTAATGCTTTCCACTCTGGCCATGTTTGTTACGGGTATAGCGGTAATTTTTTTTAGCCGGCGCAGGATTAAAGGAAGCAAGGTGCAGGTGGATTATTCCAGTATGTCCCGCGACTTGAGCTTTTTTATTATCGTTTATGCCGCTGCTATAATAACCGGAACCATTCCCCCGGCCTTGCGTCACTGGCAGTTGATAATTGCTGCTTTCATGGTTTTATCCTATTTTCTCTATGTTTATGTGATGCTCAGCGAGGAAAGAGATTTGGATTCCAGCTATGAATTGCCACCTTGCTATTTTGCGCGCAAAGAGAAATCACCCCGGCTATCCCTGGTAATTGGCCAGGTTCTCTTCGCTTTGCTGCTAATCATCATAGGGGCCGACATGTTTGTGGGTGCGGTTAAAGAAGTAGCGGTTATATATCAAGTTCCGGCTTTTGTCCTGGCTTTGATTATAACCCCAATCGCCACCGAACTGCCGGAGAAATTCAACAGTGTTATCTGGATATCACGGGAGAAGGACAGCCTGGCCCTGGGTAATATAACCGGAGCCATGGTTTTTCAGAGTTCCCTCATACCGGCCATAGGAATATTCCTTACCGACTGGCAACTGTCTGGGGGGGCTTTTTTATCTGCTATTCTTACCTTGACGGCAGCAGCCATTTTATACATCGAATTGCTCAGGAAAAAGCATATAACAGCGGGAACCCTGTTGTTAATGGGTGTATTCTATGGAGTTTTCCTGTTAGGCGTCTTTGAGGGAATCATCAGATAAGATATATCACGGGAACGATCCTTCTGATATATATTATAATATA
This sequence comes from Syntrophomonas sp., assembly GCF_028707975.1. Taxonomy (GTDB): domain Bacteria; phylum Bacillota; class Syntrophomonadia; order Syntrophomonadales; family Syntrophomonadaceae; genus Syntrophomonas. Next base: position 48,576 of record NZ_JAQVZX010000008.1, on the reverse strand, counting down.
TCTGTGCAAATCACCCTGCAGATACTCCTGGTGTCCCACCCTGCGGGTGTCACTATTAAGGTTGCAGCGTCCAATAACCCCCTGTAATACCCCCATTTTCATTGGTGGTTGTGCCCTCAGGCATGGATGTTAGTAAGAAAAGTGAGGAGTGAGGGGTGAGGGGTTAATTGATTCCTACTACATCTTACTATTCAAGCGCCTACTAACTCGCTTTTCATCGCTGGTTGTGTCCCCTGGTTATGGGGGGTTAGTAAGAAAACTACAAGGAAGGAAAAGGCACAGCGGCATAAAATATTTAGAAAAAACAAGAAGAGCAAAGGGCTTATCCAATCTTAGATAGCCCGTGTAAAGTTGAGTTTAAACATTGTATATTCGGCATAATTCAAAGGCAAAACAAAAAGAACGTCCCCATGTTTTAGAGTTAGGAGTGATTTTAATTATGACCACAGCAAACAGCTATGACAAAGCTCACGAATTGGCCCGGGCTATCACTAAGAGCGAGCCCTATCTGGATTATTGCCAGGCCAAAAAGGAAGTGGAAAAAAAGCCGGAGTGGACATCCAAGTTGCTGGAATTGCGACAGCGGCAAGCCGAGTTTAACCGGGCTCAGATTTTAGGAAATGATGTACCGAAGGAAACAGTACAGGAACTCAGCCTGGAATTCGCTCGCATTAACCAGACTAAGGAAATAGCCGAGTTCTTTCGTGCTGAAGCAGCTTTTGTGCAGATGTTCAATGATTTACAGGAAATTATCAACCAGGCTATTGAAAGCGGCCTGGAGGCATAGCCTCTTTCCTTTATTTTACTAGCCCGGTGCCGTATTATACGATGATAATACTCCCCTGCTTTCGCTACCGGCGAAAACAGGGGATCTTTATTGCAAACAAGGGATCTTCTTTTTGTTTGTGTCATCTTTTCCCTTCATCCCCCCTTGTTTACTCCAAAATGTTATAATATTATGCGTGTGAAAAAAGGAGGATGTCTGGTGCATTTCTGTGGTAAGAAAAACCGCTCGGAGGAGACAAACTTTTTTGAGGTCCAGCTTGACCTGAGCGCGTTAATGAAAATAATCGAGGAAAAACGGCACGAAAAAGGCAGCTTGATTGCGATTTTGCAAAAAGCCCAGGAAATATATGGCTACCTGCCCTTGAGCGTATTAAAATGCATTGCCCGGGAACTGGAAATAAAACCAGCGAAGGTTTACGGGATTGCCACCTTCTATACCCAGTTCCGGCTGCAAGCAGCAGGCAAATACCAGATTTTGCTTTGTCAGGGAACCGCCTGCCATGTTAATGGCTCCGAGCGAATTGAAAGCACTCTCTGTCAGGAGTTGAAAATAAAGCGAGGCGAAACTACCCCGGATGGATTGTTTAGCCTGGAAAGCGCTGCATGTCTGGGTTGTTGCAGCCTGGCTCCGGTAATGATGATAAACGGGCAGGCCTATGGTCCGCTTACCGCAGAAAAAGCAGTTACCATAATTCGCAAGATAAAGGCAGGGGAATCATTATCTTTGGTCGGAGGTGAGGCCCAATGAAACTGAGATTGGGTCTGGGGAGCTGTGGTATAGCCGCCGGCGGCCTGCAAGTTTTGGAAGCATTGCAGAATGAGATGAAAAGCCGGGGAATAAAACTGGAAATACAGAAAAGCGGTTGTATCGGCCTCTGTCATCATGAGCCTTTATTGGACTGGATAGAGGATGATGGGCAGGTATTTACCTATGGAGCAGTAGATGCCAGGCGCAGTGTGGAAATACTGGAGGCCCACCTGGCCGGGCGCGGTCCCCTGGAAGACTGTCTGGTTTCCAGCAGCGATGAGCCGGCAAAATATCTGCAGCAACAGCTGCGGATAGTACTTAAGAATTGCGGCCGGATAGACCCGGAATCCATAGAAGATTACCGCCGGCAGGACGGTTACAGCGCCCTGCAAAAGGTGCTCATAGGAATGAGCCCGGAAGAAGTAATCAAGGAAATCGAAGTCTCAGGCTTGCGGGGGCGGGGAGGAGCGGGATTTCTTACCGGGCTGAAATGGAAAGCTACCCGTGAAGCTGCCAGTGAAGGCCGTTATCTCATATGCAATGCTGATGAAGGTGATCCCGGGGCGTTTATGGATCGCAGCATACTGGAAGGCGACCCCCATGCGGTTTTGGAAGGTATGATAATAGCAGCCTACGCCATCGGGGCGGAGCAAGGAATCATATATTGCCGGGCGGAATATCCTTTGGCGGTAAAACGCCTGGAAATAGCCATTGTCCAGGCCCAGGAAAACGGGTTGTTGGGAAAAAAGATTTTGGGGCATAATTTCTCTTTCGACATAAGTATACAGCAAGGTGCCGGAGCCTTTGTTTGCGGGGAAGAGACCGCCCTCATGGCTTCCCTGGAAGGAGAGAGGGGTATGCCCCGTTTAAAACCGCCCTATCCTTCAGAATACGGTTTATGGGGGCAGCCCAGCAGTATCAATAATGTAGAAACCCTGGCCAATGTTCCCTGGATAATCAGGAACGGGGGAGAAGCCTTTGCCGCTCTGGGCAGTAAAGAGAGCAAAGGCACCAAGGTTTTTGCCCTGGCCGGTAAGATAAAAAGAGGCGGTTTGGTGGAAGTACCCATGGGAATCACCTTGCGCGAGATAATATTTGGTATTTGCGGGGGAATAAAAGCGGAGCGAAGAATCAAAGCCGTACAGATGGGAGGGCCATCCGGCGGCTGCATTCCCGAAGAACTGCTGGACACCCCGGTGGATTATCAATCCCTTAATGCTACTGGCGCTATTATGGGTTCGGGTGGAATGGTAGTACTTGATGAAAGCAGCTGTATGGTTGATTTGGCCCGTTTCTTTCTGGACTTTACCCAGAAGGAATCCTGCGGCAAGTGTGTTCAGTGTCGTATTGGCACCAAACGGATGCTGGAAATCCTGGAGCGAATCTGCCGGGGTGCAGGACGGGAAGGGGATATTGAGCTATTGGAGGAGTTATCCGCCCACATAAGCGAAAATTCCCTCTGTGGATTGGGGCAGAGTGCCCCCAATCCCGTTCTTACCACTATCCGTTATTTCCGTGATGAATACGAAGCCCACATCCGGGAGAAGAAGTGCCCGGCCAAACAATGCCAGGAATTATTGAGATACAGTATAGACCCGAATAGATGCATGGGCTGTGGCCTTTGCGCCTATGCTTGTCCGGCGGAATGTATAAAAGGTGGAGAAAACAACCAGCCTTATTATATTGAGCAGGAGAACTGCAGCAAATGCGGGGCCTGCCTGGATATTTGCCCCGAGCGTTTTGCTGCGGTAATACTGGATTAGAGTGCCAGGCACTTAAGATGTTAAGCTATGTAATGCTGATGTCACTGCCAAACTCCGTTTGTTGCAGCGTACTCCTGGAGCCGCGAGACAAGCCGCAGGTGTTGCCTCATGCATAGCTTGGGGCGAGTATATTTATGCAAGGAAATTTATAATATTTTTGCAGTGACAACCATGTTGGATAGAAGAGGTGATTCAAGTCCATGATTACGCTTACGATAAATGATAGGGAAATCAAGGCTGCTGCTGGCCAGACTATTTTACAGGCAGCCCGGGAGAATAGGATAGAAATACCCACCCTCTGCTACGATGAGCGGGTAAAGCCTTTTGCCTCCTGCGGTATTTGTGTGGTAGAAGTGGCCGGTAGCAAAAAGCTCTCACGCTCTTGTGCTACCGAGGTGCAGGAGGGAATGCAGGTGCAAACGGAAAGCCCCCGGGTAAGGCAATCCCGAAAACTTACCCTGGAGATGCTTTTATCCGACCACCGGGGGGATTGTTGTGCCCCTTGCAGGCAGGCCTGCCCGGCGGATACCGATTGCCAGGCTTATGTGGGTTTGATTGCCAATGGGCAGTTTAAGGAAGCACTGGCTGTTTTAAAAGGATACTATCCCCTTCCGGCCAGCATAGGTTTGATATGTCCTCATCCCTGCGAAAGCGCCTGCCGCCGGAGCCTGGTGGAAGAACCGGTATCCATTGCCGCCCTCAAGGCTTTTGTAGGCCGCTACTATTTAGAGGAGCGGAAGCAGGAAAATGATGATGAAAGCGGACCGGGTTTCAGCATTGCCGAAGTCAAAGCCCCTTCAGAAAAGAAAGTAGCAGTAGTAGGGGCAGGACCGGCTGGTTTAACCGTAGCCTATTTCCTGGCCCGGGAAGGTCACCAGATAGAAATCTTTGAAGCCATGCCTGCTGCGGGAGGAATGCTCCGCTATGGAATTCCCGATTACCGCTTGCCCAAAAAACTGCTGGAACAGGAAATCGACCTGGTAGCTCGCCTGGGAGTAAAATTATCTCTCAACACCCGGCTGGGGCAAGACATTTTCCTGGAGCAGCTGCGGGAGAACTATGATGCTGTTTTCCTGGGGATTGGAGCCTGGGTATCCTCAAAAATCGGCTGTGCCGGCGAGGAAACGCGGGGGGTGTTGGGTGGAATTGAATTTTTACGCGCTGTTGCCTCGCGAGAAGCGGTATTTATGGGAGAAAGGGTAGCGGTTATCGGCGGTGGCAATACCGCCATGGATGCGGCCCGAACCGCAATAAGACTGGGTGCCGCCGAGGTTATGGTGCTATACCGGCGCAGCCGGGCGGAGATGCCTGCCGGTGAAAGTGAAATAGTCGAAGCCGAGGAAGAAGGCATAGTCTTTAGATTCCTCCTGGCGCCCGAAGAAATATTAGAGGAAGACGGGCGGGTGGCCGCCATCAGAATGCAGAAGATGCAGCTGGGCGAGCCGGATGCTTCCGGGCGCAGGCGGCCGGAGCCTACCGGAGAAGAGGAAATAATCGCTGTCGATACCGTCATCGCCGCTATTGGCCAGCAGGTTGACCGCGGCGGTTTAGAAAAGCTGGAGCTCAGCCGCTGGAATACCATAGCAAGCGACCCCCTTTCTTTTATGAGCAGTATGGAAGGGGTATTCGCCGGCGGGGATGGGGTTACCGGGCCCGGTATCGCCATTGAAGCCATAGCCCAAGGGCGCAAAGCCGCCCAGGCCATGAACGCCTACCTGCAGGGGGAAAAGCTGCCGGATAATTACTCCCCCTACCGGATGAGCAGGGAAGTTCGGGCGGAAGACCTGGCTGGAATAGAGAAAGAAGCGCGAATCGAACCTCCTTCCATCAGTCCGGAAAGGCGTGTGCGAAGTTTTGCTGAAGTAAAAGCCGCTTTTACCCCGGAGGAAGCGCTCCGGGAAGCCGGACGCTGCCTGGAATGCGGCTGCAGTGCCTTCTACGAGTGCAAGCTCCTGAACTATGCCGGAAAATATGAAGTAAAGCCACAGCGCCTGGCCGGTGAAATACATCGTCATTCCAGTGAATACCATCATCCCTTTCTTAACTGGGATACGGATAAATGCATACTTTGCGGTCTCTGCGTGCGCATCTGCGATGAAGTAATGGGGATTACCGCCCTGGGTTTGGTAAACCGGGGCTTTGATACCGTGGTCAAGCCCGAATGGGAATGGGGGAATGACTTGGAAGAAAGCGCTTGCAATAGCTGTGGGGAGTGCGCGGCCGTTTGCCCTACCGGTGCCTTAAGCCAAAGAAAGAGATGTTCTTAACCAACAAAACCTCCCTTTTGACAGCGGCACCCATAAGCAGGAAGATCCCCGACCCCGAAGTTGATCTTAAATAGCCTAAATAATATTCTCTTATGCTATAATAAGCCTGAAATGCTCTAAAGGAGGATAATTTATTATGAAAAAAACCAGGCTGGCACTGCTGATGATACTGGGTTTGTTGCTGCTATTATCGGGCTGTGGCAACAAAGATGCTTCCCCCAGCATAGCCGAAGTTAACGGCGAAAAAATTACCCAGCAACAATATGACAAAGCCTGCCAGAACCTTAAAAAGGCATACGAAAAGCAGAATCCCCCTCAGTCCGGGGACAAGGCCGACAGCAGCGGCAAAATCGACCCCGAGATGGAGAAGCGCTTGCAGGAACAGGTCTTTGACAACCTGATTATGCAGGTTCTGTTGCGTCAAGATGCTGAAAAAAGAGGTATAAAGATTAAGGAAAAAGAAGTAGATGTAACTATTGATAGCTTTAAAGCCAACCTGGCGGCAGAAGGAAAAGATGCTTACCAGAAGTTTTTACAGGAAAACAATCTCAATGAAAAAGAACTCCGTGAGGAAGCCAGGATGCAGTTGCTGGTCAATCAACTCCAAAAGAAGATAAGTGCTTCGATCGAAATAGAGGAAGAGGAACTCCAGCAATACTACCAGGAAAACATAGCCAGCTACCAGGAAGCAGCCGGCATGCAAATATCCCATATATTAGTAGCAACGGAGAAAGAAGCCCGGGAATTGCTGACCCAATTGCAGCAAGGAGCTGATTTTGCCCGGCTGGCCCAGGAACAGTCCAGCTGTTCCAGCAAGGCCCAGGGCGGAGCTCTCGGGGTTATAAACGAGAACAGTGATTATGTGCCCGAATTCAAAACCGCAGCTTTAAAGCTCCAAGCCGGAGAAATTACCCAGGAGCCGGTAAAAAGCGATTTCGGCTACCACATTATTAAGGCCGGTCAGCTCCAACCAACCACTACCAAGCCTTTTGACGAAGTAAAGAACCAGATACGGATGCAGTTGGAAAAAGAGAAGGAAAATACCCTTTTCAGCCAGTATTTGGAGGACCTGCGCCAACAGGCTCAGATAAAAGACCATCGCAAGTCTTAGATCTGGCCCCAAAGGTTCGTCCTCCGGGCATGGGGGGCATAATATATCAGAAGGACCGTCCCCATGATATATATTTATATTTGCTTGCCAAACTCACGAGCAGGCCTTAAAATGGGGATGATAATGATTATCAATATATAGGAGTGAGGAAATGTTTGGCAAAAACATAAATAAAAAATTAAAAGATAATGATTACCGCCTAACCGGACAGAGGACGGCCATTTTAGAAGTAATGATGGACAATCAGGGCCGGCACCTCAGCGCGGAAGAAGTACTGGTTCAGGCGCGGGAAAAGCAACCCAACATTGGTATTGCCACTGTATACCGGACCCTGGAAAAGTTGGCCGCTATCGATATACTCTACAAGAGTATGTTCAATGATGATAAATACCGTTATGAGCTTAATGATGACCATAATGAACACCATCACCATCATATTGTTTGTTTGGCTTGCGGCAAGATTGCGGAATTGGAGGATGACCTCTTATGCTCGCTGGAAGGGCAATTGGAAACACAGGGTTTTGAGGTTGTAGACCATGAATTAAAATTCTTTGTTTACTGTCCTGAATGCCGGGAAAAAAGTAAAAGAGTTTCTCCCTGATCCCTATATCTGCATCATTAATAATGAACGAGGTTCATATCACTGCTACCCGCAGGGTGCAACCTCAATTATGAAACGGTACTTTAGACTAATTTCAACCTGCTTTATGCAAAATAATAAAGGCTTAGCGCCGGGGCACATCAGTCGTACCCGCAGGATGCAGGAAAAGCATGCAGCTATAAAATTGCCATGGGAGTGCATGCAAGGTGAGATGCATTGGCATTTGTATCATTTAATTAGTAATTAATAAAGATTATCAATATCACTAGCCAGGGGGACGATAGTAGTGGCGATCATAGTAATTGGCAATCCCAATGTGGGCAAGAGTGCGGCTCTTAACCGTTTAAGCGGAAGCAATATATTGGTTTCGAATTATCCTGGAACCTCAACTGAGATAAGCGCAAATTCAGTCAAGATAGGGAAAAAAGAGATAACAGTATTTGATACTCCGGGCATCTATTCTATTTTTTCCGAAGGGGAAGAGCAGAAGGCCATTCGTGATTTATTTGCGATGGAAGAAATTGACCTTATCCTGAACATTGTTGATGCCAGCAACCTGGAGAGAAATCTGGTACTAAGCTATGAGTTGATGGATTTGGGTTTCCCTGTTTTATTGCTGCTCAACCAGATTGACCGGGCCCGCTCACTGGGCATCAGGATTAATGAGAGGCTCTTGAGCGAACTGTTGCAAATACCGGTAATCCCCTTTTCTGCCACCACTGGTGAGGGCTTGCAGGAAGTACTGAAAGTTTTGGAGAGAACCCCTCGGGGAAAAAAAGATGCTTTGGCTAAAGAAGAAAGTCAGGAAAAAAAAGAAAGCCAGTTCCGTGAAGTAAGTCCAGTCGGCAAGGAAAGTCTGGCCCAAGAACGCTGTTTTACTGAGCTAAGGACGGGGCAGTGCAACGGTCATTGCGGTCTCTGTTCCATTCCCGCCACTACCTGTATGAGTATTGCTGATTGGGGGCGGGTAGAAAAGGCACGAACTACCGCCTATATGGTCAGCAGCAACCTGGGAGAGAGACAACGAATTCTGCTGGAAAAAACGCAGGCATTTTTCGACAGCTCTTTATGGGGCACTCCCGTTCTTTTATTCCTGGCCTATCTGGCCTTTGTGCTTCTATTGAAATTTGTAGCTATAAGCGAAGGCCCCATTACGGCATTGTTGGAACCGTTAAACCAGACCATTGAGAGTTTTTTGAGCCAAATCCTGCCCCCAGGAATCATAAATACGGTTTTATCGAAAGCTATTCCTGAGGGCTTGATTATCCCATTTTCCATAATAATGCCAGCCATGTTGATGGTTGCTTGTATTATGTCCCTGCTGGAAGATAGCGGTTTGTTACCCCGCTATTCGGTGGCTCTGGAAAGAACGGGAAGCTTTTTTGGTATTTCTGGTGAGGCCATAATTCCTTTGTCCCTGGGATTTGGTTGCCGAACCCCGGCCATTATGGCCAGCAGGATAATGCCTACCGCTTCCCAACGATTTATCGTAATTACTCTCCTGAGCATAGTAGTCCCCTGTGCAGCTACTCTGGGAATACTGGCTTCGGTAATTGCCGCCTTTCAGGCTTCATTGCCAATAATAGTGGGAACCATGATTGCGGTTTTGATGCTGATGGGATTTGTCTTGAGCCGGCTGATGCCACGTGAGGACGCTTTCATTTACGAGCTTCCTCCCCTGCGGATTCCCCTCTGGAGCAATGTGGGGAAAAAGATAAAAATGCGGTTTTCCGGCTTTTTTACTGAAGTATTGCCCTTGCTCCTGATTATGAGCATTGCTGTACGAGCCTTGCTGGAATCCGGTTTTTTGGAAATATTCCATTCCATGGAGACTTTTACTCGCTTCCTCTTCGGTATTCCGGCGGAGGCTTTTATAGCGGTTCTGGTAACAATATTTCAGCGTTACCTGGCCCCTCTGGTCTTGCTCAACCTGGAGCTTACGCCGAGGGAGGCCACTATAGCTATCAGTATGATTGCCCTTTCCCTACCTTGCCTGCCGGCTATGGTTATGACCGTACGGGAGATAGGCTGGAGTGGCCTGGTAAAAATATTGGGACTAGGATTTTTAACCTCCTGTTCTGTAGGGATTATGCTCAATTTGATACTGTAATTGGAAAACGCTAAAAGAACCGTAGTTCTTTAGCAACTGACACCCACATCCCTTTGGTATCCATGACGACTTGTATAATTGGAAGGAGTGACAGCCATGACTATTAATGATATGAAACCAGGACAGAGTGCCAGAATACTCAAGTTGAATCGGGGCCTGCGAGCGGGGCGAAGGCTTTTCGAAATGGGGCTGGTACCTGGGACCAGGGTAAAGCTGGTATCCAGGCATCCTTTCAAAGGACCGGTGGTATTACAGATAGCGAACACGCAGATAGCATTGGGAAGGAAAATGGCTAATTCAGTTGAGATTGAGATTCAAGAATGATAATCTATCATCTTAGGCATTTGGAAATCCATGCGATTTATCGCTTTTTGGCGGGGAATCAAGACTTTTTTGTCCGGGTAAATTATAATATGTTATTATAACTAATAATAATCCTATTACTATTAAATATTTGTCATGTACCCCTGTGCTCGACAATTAATGTTGATGATTAACTGTAAACCGGATGAAGGGGGCAGGCATTAGTGCTGGGTACAAGCACCCAAGAAAAGTGATTTGCTTTTCACCCTTCACTTTTTTTATTAAATTATGAGATTGACCAGAAGGAGACAAGGATGCTCAAATTTTTCAAGAAAAAGGAAAAGAGGCCAAAGTCTAAAAAGGAAGAAGGGCCAGGACCGGAGACGGCAACGATAGCACCGACTACGCCGGAGGATAATAAGGATGCCGAACCTTCCACACAGATAGGTCAGCGTAATGACATTAAACGAGTAATTGCCGTTATAAGCGGTAAAGGCGGAGTGGGAAAGTCCACTGTCAGCAGTTTGCTGGCCTCTGCTTTATTGGCTCACGGTTATACAGTAGGGCTCTTGGATGCGGACATTACCGGTCCCAGCATTCCGCGGGTTTTTGGTGTCAGCGGCGGGTCGATGGGGAAGAATGATTATGGTATGGTACCGCGGCGCAGCAGAAAAGGCCTTAAAATAATGTCTTTAAATCTTTTCCTGGCCGATGAAGAACTACCGGTTATCTGGCGGGGGCCCAGAATCGCTGGGGCGGTTAAAGAGTTCTACAGCCAGGTGGACTGGGGAACATTGGATTTTCTAATATTGGACATGCCTCCTGGCACCGGGGATATAGCTATAACGGTTTTACAAAATATTGCTCTGGATGGTGCAGTGGTGGTCAGCACCCCCCAGGATCTGGCTTTCACTATAGTCAGGAAAGCTTTTCACATGTTGAACAAACATGAAGTGCCGGTACTGGGTGTGGTAGAGAACCTGACATCAGGTATCTGCCCGCACTGCCAACATGAGGTTGAGCTTTTCAGCGGAGGCGGGATAAAGCAATGGTGTGAAGAGAAGCAGGTAAATTATCTGGGCTCCCTTCCCTGGGATGCAGGTTTGTCTTATTGTGCGGACAGAGGGCATATTGACAACTATTACCCGGCGGCAGTGGATCAGATGCTCGAAGCGTTTTTGGCTGCTCTGCCGGTTATTGAAAATAACTGATAGCTTCCCGTGAGAAAGCAGGAGCAGTAGGAGCAATGTAGGGAGCTCACTTTTATTACTATTACTTAAGGAGGTTACGACAATGCTGATATTGGAAAATATTAGCTTCGCAGTCAACGGGCAGAATGGGGCGAACAAAGAAATAATCCGGGGAATAGACCTGGAATTCCACCCCAATCGCCTTTATGCTATTACCGGCCCCAATGGCGGAGGAAAAACCTCTATTGCTAAAATAATTATGGGCATTTATAAGCAGAGCAGCGGAAATATTTATCTAAACGGGGAAAATATCAATGATTTAAATATCAGCGAGCGTGCCCGCAAAGGCATCGCTTATGCTTTTCAACAGCCTCCCCGTTTTAAGGGACTGACGGTAAGTGACCTGCTGCAGATAGCCCGACCCGGTTTGGATGGGGTTAACCTTAGAACCAGCCTGCGTGATGTAGGTCTCTGTCCTGAAGATTATCTTGACCGGGATATCGGCCCGGGGCTCAGCGGGGGGGAAATCAAACGGATTGAAATCGCACAGTTGCTGGCAAGGGATGCGAAAATCAGCATTTTTGATGAACCGGAAGCCGGGGTTGACCTGTGGACCATCCAAAAGCTTATTGCCATAATAATGGGTAAATTCAGGAGCAAGCAAGGCGGAACTGCCGTAATTATCACCCATAATGAAAATGTCCTGCATATCGTTGACGAAATAATATTGGTAGAAGAAGGCCAAATTAAGGAAAGAGGAACCCCGGATGAGATCTGGCCCTTGATTCGTCATGAAGTTGAATGCAAAATGAAAGAGCAGTGCAGAGGAGAAATGGTATATGAAATTTGAGCAGTTGGATATGGATTTATTGCAGGCAGTAGCAGATATTAAAGCCATTCCCAGCGGGGCAGTAAACATCAGGCGTAATGGAGAAGCCGTTTTCCGGCATTCTTCACCCAACATTGTTATCAACACCAATCCGGAAAATAAGGGGCTGATGGTAGAAGTAAAAGCAGGAAGCAAAGGGGAGACCGTCCATGTTCCGGTTATACTTACTAATTCAGGTTTTCATGACCGGGTTTATAACACTTTTACCATTGGTGAGGACGCTGAGGTCACCATTATTGCCGGTTGCGGGATTCACAATGATAGCCACAGTGATTCCAGCCACAACGGTATTCATGAGATAATCGTGGGACCGCGAGCTCGCGTGAGGTACCTGGAAAAACACTATGGAGAGGGCATGGGAAAAGGAAAAAGGATATTGAATCCCACCACCATCGTCCGGGTGGAGAATGGTGGGAGCATAGAGATGGAAATGATACAAATAAAAGGTGTGGATGATACCATTCGTTCCACCACTGCTTATATACAGGAAAAGGGAAATTTGAAAGTAGTAGAAAGATTGTTTACTCATGGCCAACAGAAAGCCGAATCGGATATCCGGGTAGAAATTGAAGGTCAGGGAGCAGCGGCGCAGATACTATCCCGCTCAGTGGCCCAGGACGATTCTTACCAGCTTTTTAAAGCTGCGTTGGTAGGGAAGAACGAGTGTACCGGTCATGTGGAATGTGATGCTATTCTTATGGATAAAGCCCGGATTAAATCCATTCCTCAGTTGGAAGCTGAAGATGCTGACGCAGTACTTACCCACGAGGCAGCCATTGGCAAAATAGCCGGTGAACAGTTAATAAAGCTTATGTCGTTGGGTTTGAGCGAGCAAGAAGCTATTGATACAATATTAGAAGGATTCCTAAGTTGATAATCTCCTCTGTACAAGGCGGGGAAAAAGGCGGGAGTTTTAGACCTATCTGGCAAATACATTAGAATGGTGTGATTAGAATGAATCTCAATTTATTTAAGACCTATGTGCGCGTAGTGGAGACCAAAAATCTGTCCAAAACCGCTGAAGAATTTGGACTTTCACAACCGGCAGTAACCAAGCAGATTCAATCGCTGGAAGATTATTACGGCGTTCTTCTTCTGGAAAGAGCCGGACGACGCTTAAAACCGACCGAAGCAGGTGAGACTCTCTATCAATACTCACGGGAAATAATAAAGCTCCTGGAAAAAACGAACAATATTATGGAAACCGTAGTGGATAGCAAAAGAGGCAGTCTTTATCTGGGAGCCAGTACCATTCCCGGACAGTATATCTTGTCGGATTATATCAAGAAGTTCTCAGACAGCTTCCCTTATATAAACATCAGTCTCGACATTGCCGACACGGAAAAAATCTTTAAAAAAGTGGCGGATCGAGAACTGGATATAGGAATAGTCGGCGGTTGGCTGCCCAACCGAAAGGTAGAAGGTGTACAGTGGCTGCAGGATGAACTTCTCCTTATTGTTCCGGAAAATCACCACCTGGCTGAACGCGATCAGGTAAGCATGGGAGAATTATTGCATGAGAAATGGATATTTCGGGAAAAGGGCTCAGGTACCCGCAAAGCTGCCGAAGAGTTGTTGATTAGCCACGGCATAAAAAAAGAGGATTTGCATGTAAGCATGGAAGCGGGAAGTACTGAAGCCGTCCTGGCTTCAGTAGAGTCAGGCATGGGTATTTCTATTGTGTCCAACTGGGCCATCAAGAAGACGGATCCGCAGCGCCGAATTCGTAGCTTAAAAATAGACGACCCCGAAGCCACCCGTTTCTTCTACATAATTTACCCGCGTCAGAAGACTCGCCGTAAAGCGGTAGACAATTTTCTTCATTTTATCAAGGAAAAACAATAATGTTCTGCTCGCTTTCGCCAAGTTCGCTCAGCTGCAATACCCTGCGGAGTACTCCGGCACTCATTGACAGATTAACTTGCCGATGATTATTAAGCTGAGTATCGGTTTATAATTATGTTGCACCTTCGGGTGTTACTGCTACTCCCTTCGTTTGCTATTGATAGGGGACAGAAAAGAACCGTCCCCTTGTGTCCCTCTTAAAGCTCTTTTTCGTTAAGTTCTGGCGAATTTGAGCTTTTTCCTATTTATTACAAACCCCATAAGTAAGGGCATAAATAGCTTTACTTTTACAACGATTTGTATATAATAAATCTGTTGCCCAAATAAGTCTGGAGGTGTTCGATGTGTTGCCACTACCCAAAAAATATTTTCTTACTGCTGCCTCCTGTGAAGGAGAAACTGAACTTACTGCTTTCGATAGAGCATTATTAGAAGCCGGAGTAGGTAATACTAACCTGTTAAGAGTAAGCAGCATCCTTCCCCCGGGTTGTGAATATGAACCCGGCCTTATCATACCCCCGGGTTCATTACTTCCCATTGCCTATGGAACCATTACCAGCTGTGAACCCGGAGCCCGAATTGCTGCGGCGGTGGCGGTAGGAATAAAGAAGGACAGCTTTGGGGTAATAATGGAATATAAAGGATACTGTGGCCAGGCTGAGGCCGAAGAGATGGTTACCAAAATGTGTGAGGAAGCCTTTCGCGTAAGAGGCCTGGAACTGGATGAAATAAAACTTGCTTCTACCGAACACCTGGTAGAGAAAATCGGCTGCGCTTTCGCCGCAGTTCCATTATGGTATTAATATATTATGGAAACGGTCCTGCTGATATATAAAAAATTAGAGAAGTGAGGAGTGAAGGGTAAGGTGTGAGGGGTCAAGTTTTGCTCTACTACATCTTATTCTTAAGCACCTATTAACTCACTTTTCATCGGTGGTTGTGCCCCCTGTCACAGCTGGGGGGTTAATACGAAAAGAGGAGGAGTTGGCTTGGATCTCTGGGTTACCGAATATCAAACCCCGTCTTTAGGATTTTCCTGCAAAGTTAGAGAGACATTACGCTATGAAAAAACAGAATTTCAGGAGCTTTCAGTAGTAGAAACCGAGCAATTTGGCAAAATGCTGCTGCTGGATGGAATGGTTCAGACCACGGAACAGGATGAATTCGTTTATCACGAAATGATTACCCTGGTAGCCCTGAACTCCCACCGCAATCCGGAGAAAGTCCTCATTATAGGAGGCGGTGATGGAGGAACTTTACGCGAAGTTGTAAAGCACCCGGCTGTAAGCCAGGCGACCCTGGTGGAAATTGATGAACGGGTAGTAACTGCCTCAAGGGATTTCTTCCCCGATTTGGCCTGTTCATTCAACGAGCCCAAAGCAGAAGTCCTGATTGCTGATGGCATAGAGTATGTAAAACAGCAGCGTCAGAGCTTTGATTTAATTATTGTTGATTCCACCGAGCCAGTAGGACCGGCAGTTCAACTATTTTCCCGCGAGTTTTACCAGAGCGTCTCTGAGGCCCTGAAAAATGATGGGATGCTTGTAGTTCAAAGCGAGTCCCCATTTTACAACCAGAATGTTATTAAAATGGCATTTGGCGGCATTAATCAAGTATTTCCCCTGACCAAACTGTACCTGGCCAATATTCCTACCTATCCCAGCGGCTTATGGAGTTTTACCGTAGGTTCCAAACTATATGACCCCCAGCTGCCTTCTTGCTCCTACAGCCAGGGATGCAAATACTATACAGCGGAGATTCACCAGGCAGCATTTCAGCTTCCGGCTTTTGTAAATAGGATAATTGAAACCGAGGAATAGCAGCACAGACAGCACAGGGGGACGAAAGAACCGTCCCCCTGTGCTGTCCCTGTACGATAAGATAATAGAAATGGAGGAATAACCGTTGTCATCTGAAATCGCCGCTCTCCTAGAACAGAAAGCTTTTTTCATGGGAAGCTCACGGGATTTAGATATTTGTGACCGGGTAATTATCGGGCTTCCCCTGGATTCGACTACCAGTTTCCGCCCTGGAACCCGCCTGGCCCCCTACCGCATCCGCGAAATATCCGAGGCGGTGGAGGAATACAGTGTTTACCTGGACAAATCCCTGGACGAAATAGATTTTTATGATGCTGGGGATGTAATAATACCCTTTGGCAATGTACCCCGAAGCCTGGAGAATATCAAAGCGGTAGCACGCTATTTCCTGGAGCGCGAGAAAAAGCTCTTTTCCATAGGAGGAGAACATCTGGTTTCCCTTCCGCTTATAAAGGCTTATCATGATTTTTATCCTGATATGGTCGTTATACAGATGGATGCCCATGCTGATCTCAGAGCCGACTATCTGGGAGAGAAACTCTCCCATGCCAGCGTTATGAGAAGAGTGCTGGAAACTATCGGAACCAGGAAGCTGTTTCAGTTGGGTATACGCTCTGCTACCCGGGAAGAGTTGGATTTTGCCCGGCAACACAGCCAGCTTTATCTGGACCAATTTTTAACCGCAGTGGAGGATATGAAAGAGAAGATCGGCCAGCGGCCGGTATACATAAGCCTGGATATTGATGTCCTGGATCCCGCTTTCGCTCCCGGTACGGGAACGCCCGAGGCGGGAGGATTCTCCTCCCGGGATTTACTGCAAATGCTGCATGAATTAAGAGAATTAGATATTGTGGGCTTTGACCTGGTGGAGATTTCTCCCCCCTGTGAACAGGGAGATAATACCTCCATACTGGGAGCCAAAATCCTGCGCGAAGCCCTGCTGGCTTACTAATATTCCGGCTCGGAAATAATAAAACCGACACGCATATATAGAAAGTGTTATAATTCAACATATTTCATAGAAATGGACGCAACACCAGGGGGCGGTTCTTCCGTCCTCCCTTAGGGAGGACAGAAGAACCGCCCCCTCTATGCCTATAAGCTCTTGATTTTAGTAGTTTTCAGCCATTACCTCATAATAGCTCTGAGGATGGGCACAGGCCGGGCATTCCTCCGGGGCTTCCGTACCTTCATGTACATAGCCGCAGTTACGACATCTCCACTTAACCGGCTTGTCCTTCTTAAACACCGTATTGTTCTTTACATTCTCCAGCAGTTTTAGATAGCGTTTCTCGTGCTCCTCTTCCACTTCGGCAATTTCTCTGAATACATCGGCGATTTCGTTAAAACCTTCTGCCCGGGCAATTTTCTCAAATTCAGGATACATGCTGCTATGTTCTTCGTTCTCGCCTTCAGCCGATGCCAATAGGTTTTCGGCTGTAGCCGGAACTGCTCCCCCCATTAAGAATTTAAACAAGCGTTTGGCATGTTCCTTCTCATTATCAGCAGTGTCCAGAAAGATGGCGGCAATCTGCTTAAAGCCCTCCTTATCAGCTTGACTGGCAAAGAAGCTGTACTTGTTCCTGGCCTGAGATTCACCCGCAAAAGCTGCCCACAGGTTTTGTTCTGTTTTAGACCCTTTTAAATCCATTACTCATTCCTCCTTTTTAATACTTATTAACCCCCCATGCCCGGGGCACAACCACCGATGAAAAGTGAGTGAGTAGGCGCTTGTGTGGTAAAATGTAGTAGGAAATAAGCCTTCTCATCCCTTACCCCTCACTTCTCAATTCTTCAAGATACAATTTTGCCAGGATAAACATATATGGAATTGCTGTTTCCCTTACGTTTAAAGGTCAACATTTCCTCCAGGAGCTCCAGAACCTGTTCCATTTCCTCCGGGGAATCTTCCGAACCTTCTTCCAGCCTGACGTTAAACTCTGCAACTGGAACCTCCATCCAGTTAAGAAGCTTTAACTCCTGCAGGCCTTCACCAATAAATACCAGTTCTGCAGCCGGGATGGAGAATGGAGTCTTGGATTTGCTCTTAATGTGCGCTTCCAGAAGAGCGATAAATTCCTTAAGCCGCGCTTCCTTTTCCGGAGTAATCACATATTGGAACAAGATATCGTAAAGGCTTTGGGTCAGAACGATAGAGGTTACACGGGGTAAGAGATAATGATTCTCAAGTTTAACAAAATCCAACCCGAATTTAACTGTTTCTTTCAACTAGACATCACCCCCTGTCTTGCTATTAATAGGATTTTACCGGTTTATTAATACCTTCACAAGCGTTAAAATCAAAAGTATAGCTTAATTATACCCTAAAACCCCCATTTTATTGTTGTTTACGAGGGATAAGAAAAGATAGCGAACGGTAGAGATGTTGACGGTGCCGAGTACAAAGGCTGTTTGCGAGGGATAAGAAAAGATAGCGAAAGGGGGGCCACAATGCCTGAAAATAGAGCTTATCATAAAAAGAGGGTTCGTATTGATGACCCTGAGGAATTAAAGAAGATTGAACAGACCAGGCTAAAGAATAATTTAATAGGAATAGCTATTCTGCTATTTATGCTTGTAATTGGGCTATTATATCGGGGCTGCTAAATGGGGACACGCGGGACTTCTTTTACGCAAGGCAAATTAAAAGGCTCAACCACCAGCTTAAATCCGATGGTTGAACCTTTTTCATGACGCAATCCACTCGATACCCTTTGAGAATCGCCTTCCTGTGTCCCGGTGTCGTCCTTGGCTCATTCGAAGTAGTTTATTTTCATAGCGGAGCGGACATCAAGCATGGTCTCCCGGGCAACGGCATGAGCTCTTCTGGTTCCTTCCTGCAGGATATCCTTGACCAGATCGGGTTGCTCAAGATAAGATTGTCTTCTTTCCCGCATGGGCTCCAGTAATTCATTGAGTTTAGCGGTAAGTTTTTTCTTGCACTGTACACAGCCAATCCTGCCCTGGCGGCAATCGGCTTCCACTTCCTCAATTACATCCTTATTAAAAACCTGATGATAGGCATAGACCGTACATATTTCCGGATGCCCCAGGTCGGTCTTTCTGATCCGGGCCGGGTCAGTAACGGCGTTCCATACCTTCTGCTTCACCTCTTCAGCACTGTCGGCCAGGAAGATAGCGTTATTAAGACTCTTACTCATCTTATCCTTCCCATCCAGCCCTACCAGGCGAGGAACATCCCCCACCAGAACCTGCGGCTCAACCAGAACTGGTTCGTAGAGTTCATTAAAGCGCCGTACTATCTTCCGGCTTAATTCAATATGAGGAATCTGGTCTTCGCCTACCGGTACCAGATCAGCCTTGAAGATGGTAATATCTGCTGCCTGGCTAACAGGATAACCCAGAAAACCATAGGTCATGTCACTGAGGCCGTGTTGGGCTGCTTCCGTTTTAATAGTAGGATTATGGCGCAATACATTAACGGTGGTAAACATAGCGTAATACATGGTTAATTCGTGTATCTCCGGTATCATGCTCTGGATAAAAATGGTTGACACCTCGGGCTTTATCCCCGCCGCCAGGTAATCGGTGGCAATTTGGAAAATATCGCGGCTCAGGTTTTCGTCCTTTTCCCAATGGGTGGTTAAAGCTTGTACATCCGCAATAATAATATAGCTATCATATTCATCCTGCAGTTTAACCCGGTTGGCCAAACTCCCTACATAATGTCCCAGGTGCAGGCTGCCTGTAGGCCTGTCTCCAGTCAATATCCTCTTCTTCTTAGTCATCAGCACTATCTCCCAACCATAATAAATTAGCATAATAATTTATAATTTTATTACTTTATAAGTCCCTGAACTATCATTATATTTTGAAAGCGCCATTAGTTCAAGCCTACTTCTTGCTCCGAGCCGCCTTCAGGTCCAGAGAATAGAGGAAAAGAACAGAGAAGTAAAGCGACATGCTGGCAGCTGAAGCTATTCCCGAGTCATTAAAGATTATCGCGACCAAGGATGATAGCAGTATTCCCCGCAGCCCCTGAAGTATCAGCGGTTGTCTTTCGCTGTAGGCCTTTATCCGGCGGCCCGGGCGGAAGAGCAGCAAAGCGCCGGTCAGCATTCCGGCCAGGAGAATCCACCCCCAACCGCCGTAGCTGATCACTCTAAGCTGCATATGGACTTTACGGCTAATGATATTCAGCATCTCGCCCAAACCCCCGTTCATAATGAGCGAAATGCTGTGCCCCAGATGAGATTGAACTTCCAGCGGCTGCTTCAGGTCTACCAGAGCCATAAGCAGCAAAAGCAGAGCCGTTAGAACCAGAAGAAGTATTACCTTTTTCCAGCTAATCCTGATATAGCCCTGGTTAAAAGCCAGATAACTGTAGCCCAGACCAATACTGGCAGTAATGGCCCCTCCCACATTAATACCAAATAAGGGATAGGCTATCAGGAAAATGATAGCCACGAAAATAAGAGCCGAGAGCAGCCGAAATTTTGAGCTGAATGATTGGCTGAGCATTAAAGTAACCAGGGCAATAGCAGCTCCGATAAGTACTCCCATATATTCATTGCCCAGCCCGTAATAGCGCGCACCGCTGAAAACCCGGTAGCTCATGACCGAATTGGCTATCAAGCTGCCATTGCAAATCAGATCCCAGGCAATGGTTATTATAGTGGCAGAAATAATTAATAACAGAGGGTTTAATCTCAAGATTCGGGCCAGGAAGAAACCAGCGAGAGTCAATAGTAGATTTAATAGGAGCAAGAGCAGGAAAAAGAACAGGGGGCGGCTGAATTCAAACAGGCCGATTAGCAGCATAGACAAGGGTAGGCATAGAATGAAGCCCAGAATAGGAAGCTTCAAGGGATTCCCTGGGGAACGAAGCGACAAGTAGTAGGCCAGCAGTAATAAGAGCAAGATCAAGCCAATGAATAAGGATAAAATAGTAGCTTGATATACATAATTAAAAACTTCCCGGTGATTCAGGTTTTTTAGCTGCTGGAAGCTGTCACTGGCAGCCGTAGCAAAAATATTCTCTTCTCTCTCCGGATCCAAACAACTAATAATAGAATTTTGCAGGCTGGTGGTCAAGACTATACCCGTACGTCGTGTGGAATAGCTGGTAAGAGTTCCCTGAAAGCCAGGTTTGACAATTATTATGGGAGTCAATAGAGCGCTAGGGATATAGGAGTTTCTAGAGGGACTGGGGCTTAAGATATAAATACAGTTCTCCCCAGGAAGCAACTCCTCCTGGATTTGACTGATACTATTGTCGATACGCTGCAGGATATTTTTTCTTTCCTCATTATAGCGGGCTGGGGAAAAGAAGGAATACATGGATTCCAGGCGAGAAAGGTCACCGAACTCCAGTAGGATTATATCATTATTATCGCGGAAAAGCTGGAATTGCTCGCGCATTTTATCATAATCGCTTTGCATAGGAAGCAGACTTTCTTTCGAGCGACCCAGGCTGCACATTTGCGGGCCAATGGCACCGCTGTCCACGATACCCCGAGAATCCATCAATATCAGGCTGCCAACGCGGTTGGGATAGCCCGGGCGGTCAGAACTTCCGATAACGGCAGTTTTTAGACCCAGCTCATGAATCCTGTCTCCCAGTCTACCTGCCTGGCCCAGATTTCTCTGGCCATTGTTTTTCTCAATTACTTCAATACTGCTAATCAGAATATTAGCTTTTTGAGGAACAATACCCGTATTGCGCGCGAAAATATCCGCGACTAGTTCCCCCTCCAGGATCTCCCCAGCTTCATAATTCAAATGAGCCTTACTACTGCCCACCGCCAGTTTCCCTGCGGAAATGGTACAGCAACCGTTTTTACTGGTGCGTTCACCACCGGTAATCGTATTCAGCAGACCCATCCCGCCTTGCTCTTTCAATTCCCAGAGATAGGGAGTGGTTTTGGGGCTCAAATCGTTTATACTCAATTTGTCAATCATATATATGATAACTCGCCTGGGGTTTGGTTTATTTTCTGTCTCTGCAGCCTGTACGGGCTGGACGCAGCAAAAAAAACCAGCCAGTAATAATCCCCAGATTATTATTTTTTTCATGCCGGCTTCCCCCCTTTTTTTCCTTCATTAGCACATAGGGACATTAGCACATAGGGACAGTTCTTTTGTGCTCCTTGGCATTACATTAGCACATAGGGACCATTAGCACATAGGGACCATTAGCACATAGGGACAGTTCTTTTGTGCTTCTTATGTGTCGTGTTCAGCCAGCAGTATTCCCAGATAGGATAAGAGATAGAAGAGGATAAAAGCCGCAGCGATTACTCCGGTATCATTCACTATGAAA
>NZ_JAQVZX010000008.1:0-26760 GCF_028707975.1 Syntrophomonas sp. | reverse complement strand
TAGCACATAGGGACAGTTCTTTTGTGCTTCTTATGTGTCGTGTTCAGCCAGCAGTATTCCCAGATAGGATAAGAGATAGAAGAGGATAAAAGCCGCAGCGATTACTCCGGTATCATTCACTATGAAAACAGTGGCAGCAGCAATAAGGAGAGTATTGATAATCTGTGCCACTTCCGGCCGTTCTTGCTTCAAGCCCTTTATAGCCTCCTTTTGCCAGATAAAGCCCAGGACTATTATATCCAGCAGCAATACTATGCTCCATCCCGAGTGGTAGACGGTGCTGCCCAGTATGCTCAGCTTGGTACGGATTATGGAAAGAAAGACGCTGGGGTCATTGCTAATTAAAAGTATAATAGTTTTTCCGGCATGGGATGGACTGGGATTAAGCCAGCCATCCAGGAAAGCCATTATTAATACCCCCAGGACAGCTAACGCACCTATAGCCAGCAGCTGTTTGAGCTGCAGCCGATGTTCCAGCATATACATCGTAAATACTCCAGTGGTGACCAGAGCGGTGATAAGCCCGCCCACATTGGCTCCGTAACTGGGATGGCCTATGGTGAAAGATACCAACAACAAAGAGGGGAGCGCGATCAGCATTTTGCCGCTGGGGCTCAGTCTCAATTTGGCCAGCAACAGGCTGAGCGCAACTACTGAAGATGCGATCAATATTCCCATGTAATCGTTGCCTATGCCGTAGAACCTCCCTCCCGCTATAGCATCAGAACCCAGAGGAGACAAGAGCATCAGCGGAGAACCCCGGAGGCCGTCCACCAAGGTCAATAAAGCGACTACCGCTGTAAGTATGAGAAGGGCATCAGCCGGAACCCGGGAAACGAACTTAATGAAAAGGGCCAGGACCATCGAGGCCAGCAGTGCAATAATAATACTCCAGCCTATCGAAGAATATGCTGAAAAGCTTAAAAACATAAAGATTACAGGTATACTAAGGCTGGTGTAAAGCAGAAAGACACCAAAAGGCTTCCATTTAGTCCTTCTGTTGCAGGCCAGGCAAGCCACAATCATAATGCTGAGCAAAGCCAGGGCAATAAAGCTGTAGTGAAGGGGAGACCTGCTGGCCCTCAAGCGTACGAAAAAGCCCAGATCCCGCTCCAATTTCTCCAGGCTGTTATCCTTTGTGGGAATAGTTTTTATGCTGCTGCTCTGGTAGGGGCTATCGGGGTTAAAAAAAGCCAGGATGCTCGGCAAAAAGTCGGAACTATTTACCAGACCACTGCGGCGGGTAGTAGCCGAACTCAAGAGCCCTGCTCCATTTCCGGGCTGGTGCATAATAAATGGCGTTAGACCAAAATTCCCCGCCAGTACCATGTCTTTGTGGGGATTGGGAACCAGAATGACCAGCACGGTATTTTGCATGTCTATCCTGGGCAGTAGCCGCCCCAATAGTTCATCATTCCGTTCCAGAGCATTTTTGCGGTGTTGCGCCAGTACCTCATCAGCACAGTTTTCGCGACTTTTTTCCACCCGACTGCTATCGCCCAAATCCACAAATATTATGTCGGCTTTTTTCAAAGAGCTATCAAATTTATCAAGTAAAATCTGGTGCTGGCTGCGGACTCCGGCCAGGCTCAGTTTATCTCTCTCTAGCAGGCTGGTACTGACATCCCCTTCATTTACCTGCCCGGCTTCATTCATGGCCAGGAGCACGATATTACGATCCACCGAATTTATAGTATCTGAATTGCCCAGAGCGGCGGTTTTAAGGCCCCAGTCTTCGGCTAAAGCCCCCAACTGCCCCGGGGAGAAAGAAGGATTATGCTTACCGGCATATTTTGTAAGGGGTTCTATATATAGATTAACCAGGCCTTCCGGAGGAGGGGGGGTTCCCGTAAAGAGCTGATAAAGCTTGCCTGCCCGGGGAGGAGAATCCTTATACATATAAATATTGGGCAGTTCAACTACCTCTTCATGACTATTAAAGGAAAATTCGGCACCGGGGATGCTGCCTACCCGGGCTCCGCCAGCCAGGGAAAGGTATGAACTGGAGGGTAACCTGCTTTTCGTTCTAATATTGATTAGAGCGGTACCGCTGCGGGCCACCAGCCGTTCCAGGTTGGGGATATCGGCCTGGCAAAGATCGGCAGCATCAATGTAGTCCATTACCAGAATTATGGCCTTCTTTTCCGGCTTTTCAGCAGCCAGAGCAAGATCATTAGCATCAGGGCAAAAAAATGCTAACAGAAATATAAGCAGTAGAACAACGCGAAATTTCATATCTCATCCTCCTAATCGCTAGCTTATGAAATTCTATATAAAGCTATTTATTCCTCCCCAGCAAAAGCAAACATATAATAACGGAAGACGGAAGACGGAAGACGGAAGACGGAAGGGGGAAGGTGGAAGACGGAAGAACACATTCTTGTCTAAGCCAGGATTTACCGGGTTTCAAGCAGCTAAAAAAAACTGCTCTTGATTTATTGACATGGAGCAGAAATATGCTAAAATTCTACATGTACGTTTGATATAGGAGGGAGGTTTGGGATTTATAAATAAAAACTGAAGGGAGGAGACATTATTGCAGTCTTTGGGGCGTCACGTATTGGCCGAAATATACGGATGTCGTTTTGAAGCGTTAAATGATATCAAGAAAGTAGAGGATATCATGGTCAACGCTGCTTTGGAGGCTGGCGCTGAAATAAGAGAAGTCGTATTTCACAAGTTTAGCCCACAGGGAGTGAGTGGAGTAGTTGTAATTTCGGAATCTCACCTGGCGATTCACACCTGGCCCGAACTAGGATATGCAGCACTAGATGTATTTACCTGTGGAGATAGAGTTAACCCCTGGGATGCCTGCAACTATGTAGCGGAAATGTTTGGTGCCGGTGACATGAAGGCATCGGAAGTAAAACGGGGGTTGATGGAGCAGCCGGAGGAACGCCTGGTGGCAAATATGTAGGAGGGATACTATTTTAGTAGACCGAAGTAAATTAAAAAAGACTTGGGTTTATAATTAGCAGGCCTTGCTGAAAAAATAAAGCAGGGCCTGGTTTTATTTTCTGACTCCCGCTCTTCCGCTCCGCGAGACAAGCCGGGAACACAAGGGGACTGTCCCCTTGTGTTCCAAGCGAAAATAAAAGGGCAGCGGCGATGCCGCTGCCCCGTAGTTGCAATAATTACGGAATAAATAAGGAAACTATACTTATATATCTCTGGTCCAGAGAGAAGCCATAGCGGAGCCGCCGCCAACACAAAGGGAAGCACCGCCCTTGGTGAGGCCCAGTCTCTCCAGCTCATAGTACATGCTGACAATTATGCGCAGACCAGTAGCTCCAACGGGATGGCCTAGTCCGATTCCGGAACCATTGTGGTTGGTCTTGCTGAAGTCCAGATCAATGCCGGCTTCTTCTTTGAGCATACGCACTACGCCCAGAACCTGAGCAGCAAAGGCTTCGTTTACTTCCCAGTAATCTACATCTTCATATTTCCAGCCCGCTTGTTTCAGAACCTTGGGCATGGCTACAGCCGGACCCAGTCCCATAACCTTGGCATCGACACCTTCGCTGCAGATGCCAGCCAGTTTCATCAGGGGTTTCAGTCCCAGCTCTTCGCATTTCTTTTTGGACATAAATACTGCAGCAGCTGCGCAGTCATTGATACCGGAAGCATTGGCCGCAGTTACCACTCCGCCTTTTTTGAAAGCCGCAGGCAGCTTGGCCATGGTTTCCAGGCTGGCTCCTCTAATGGGATGCTCGTCCTTGGAAATAACCTTCTCGCCTTTCCTGCTCTTTATTACTACTGGTACGATTTCCCGATCGAATATACCTTCGTCAACAGCTTTTACAGCATTCTGGTGGCTGGTCAGAGCCAGGGCATCGCATTCTTCCCGAGTGATGCCGTATTTTTCGGCAATATTTTCCGCAGTCATTCCCATGTGTCCTCCAGCCAGCTGACATACCAGACCATCAGACAGCATGGCATCCTGGACTTTGCCATCGCCCATTCTGTAACCAGAGCGGGCCTGTTGCAGCAGGTAAGGGATATTGGACATGCTTTCCACTGCGGTTACCAGGGATATATCGGTTTTGCCCAGCATAATGTTCTGGCAGGCAATTTCCGTGGCGCGCATACCAGAAGCACAGTTCTGGCTTACCATACAGGAGCCGCTTCTAACCGGCAGTCCCACTTTCATACCAATAATACGGGGCGGAAGGGAGCCATTGCCGGCATGCAGGCAAGTGGCGCCTACGATTTCATCGATAATCCCAGGATCGACGCCAGCTCTTTCAATTGCTGCATTAGCGGCGGTTATTGCCAGGTCATTAGCCCTTACGCTTGCCAGGCCACCCAAATATCTTCCGATTGCAGTTCTAGCCATACCAACTACTACTACTTCATTAATTTCTGCCATTGTTTGTATTCCCCCTTAAATTTTTTCTTTCTTTAAACAACGCATTTTATTTTCGGTCTGACCATGACAAGAACCGGAGCATTTTCTATTTATATCGCTGATTTCTGTCAATTTTTTTATCTAAATCAGAACCGAATTACCCTTTACTAGAAGTCCAGCTCACCTCCTCTTCATAAAAAACTAAGTAAAAAAGCGGTTAATTAGTGTAGTTAGAAAGATTAAAAAACTACATAAAGGTTCTATAAATGTCTTTCTGCGAAAAAGGCAAAATACCTGCTAATAAAAAATAAAATTTTCATTCCTATGTGAAATACTTGATGTCATTGCAAAAAGTAATAAATATGCATTAGTATGCATAAATATACTGCTCAGCTACCTCAGTAGCGACAACCGAAGGGTGGAGCACTAGACGTACCCGCAGGGTGCACCCATAATAGCGACCGCAGGGTATGTAGGGAACGACCCCCGTGTCGTTCCGA
Organism: Syntrophomonas sp.; assembly: GCF_028707975.1. Taxonomy (GTDB): domain Bacteria; phylum Bacillota; class Syntrophomonadia; order Syntrophomonadales; family Syntrophomonadaceae; genus Syntrophomonas. The sequence continues at coordinate 21,912 of NZ_JAQVZX010000008.1, read as the reverse complement.
ATCAGGCGCAACAACCTTAATAGCGAATGCAAGGCATTGTAAGGGCGGTCTTCGAGCGCCCGCTTTCACCTTCGCCAACGCTCGTTTTGTATATTCATGTAACCCTTATGCAACAAAAAGGGTTTTTTGCAGTGGAGTCAATACTTTAATCATATTTTGATAGTTTAGCCATATGAGCTAGCAGGAGAAAAATAAATATGAATCGCAAATGTATCTTTTACCAGGGGCATCAAAATACCCTTTCGTCAAAAAATATAACGAGGTGAAATATATCCCCCGCTTCTTTAAAGCGGTCGGCTTTCTATTACAAAAGCGGGTTCTGATTCCCCGCCTCGTTGCAGCTGTGTGTCGAAACTGCTTCGCAGTTTCTTCCGATGGTTAAAAAACAAAAAATTTCAGGGCAAGAAGTCCTTCAATCCTGTATAATGTACTAAGTAAAGGCAGGCATGCCTCTATTGAGGAGGACAGAATGGGAACGAAATATAGTTTTGCCAGGGAACTAAGAACTGAACTAATAGATGTAGACAAGGTTTTTAAACAGAATCTTTTACCCTGGTGGGATGATATTTATTCTTATATTAAGCTATTGGATGATGACCTTACCTGGAATCAACTTCCTCCCCTGGTTTATATAGTATATCAGTATTTGGGCTTGGATAGAAGTATTTCTATTTCCATGACTAATATATTTAAAACCCTTTATCTCGCCAACAGCATTCATGGCCGGGTAACAGATGATGAAGAAGGTCAAAAATATGACCGGGAGCTGCAGTTTTCCATTCTGATTGGTGATTATATGTTTGGGCGCATGCTCAAGCTTCTAGTTGAGGCCGGGGCGGACAAACTGGTAGGTCATTTTGCCGGTATGATGGCGGAAATCAATGAAGGTCGGGTAATGGAGTGGAAACTACAGGCCGATCATAAAGATGTTTTGCTGAAAACTCGGGGTTCCCTCTATGCTACGGCTTTCGAGACGGCGGCACAGTTGTCAGGAATGAGCGGAATGCTCTTGCAGAATTGCCGGCAATTGGGTTTGAACCTGGGGATGTCGATAGAATTGATGAGTTGTGATATAGCACGCGAGGAAGTACTGGTTTATATACATGAAGCTGAAAGGAACTTTAAAATAATTAATCAGCAGCACCAGCGAAGAGCAAATAGTAGTATGGAATCCGCCATTAATGAAATACACTTACTTCTATGTAACATAGATAATGTTGCAGTGGTATAGATGAGTCAAGGGGGATGGTTCTTTTGACTCACTCGCAGGGTGACCTTCCCCGTGTCAACCTGCGAGTGAGTCAAATTTTTGTGGAGGTGTGAAATGGCCTATAAAGATCTGCAGGAATTTATTCAGGTACTGGAAAGGGAAGGGGAACTTAAACGGATTACGGTTGAAGTTGACCCGGAGCTGGAGATTACAGAAATTACTGATAGGGTAAGCAAAATGTACGGACCTGCTCTATTGTTTGAAAAAGTTAAGGGTTCGAAAATGCCCGTTCTTATCAATGCCTTTGGCAGTGAAAAGAGAATGGCCATGAGTCTGCAGGTAGATAGATTGGATGATCTGGCCACGGAAATTATGAGCCTCTTGGAAATTGCCGACACGGTTCCCCAGTCACTGCTGGACAAGGTCAAGGTTTTGCCTAAACTGGCGCATTTATCCTCCTTTTTGCCTCGCATGGTAAAAAATGGAGCATGCCAGGAAGTGGTAGACTTAAACCCCTCCCTGGATAAAATTCCCGTACTCAAGTGTTGGCCCGAGGATGCCGGTCGCTTTATCACCTTACCCCAGGTTTACACCAAAGACCCGGAAAGCGGAAAACGCAATGTAGGCATGTACCGCTTGCAGGTTTATGACGGGCAGAGCACGGGAATGCACTGGCACACCCATCATGACGGAGCCGAAAACTACCGGAAGAATTGTCAAAGAGGGCTGGTCACCGAAGTAGCGGTAGCCCTGGGTGGCGACCCCGCCATTACCTATGCGGGGACCGCTCCCCTGCCCAAGGATATAGATGAACTTATTTTTGCCGGATTTATCCGCAAGAAACCGGTAGAGCTGGTGAAATGCAAGACCGTGGAATTGGAAGTGCCGGCTGATGCTGAAATAGTAATTGAAGGTTATGTTGACCCTTATGAGCGCCGGATAGAAGGACCTTTCGGTGACCACACCGGCTATTATTCCCTGGCTGATGACTACCCGGTTTTTCATGTCAAATGCATCACCCACAAAAAGAACGCCATTTACCCGGCAACCATTGTAGGCAAGCCACCACAGGAAGACTGCTACATGGCTCTGGCCACCGAGCGTATCTTCCTGCCCCTTTTGAAGCTGCAGCTGCCCGAAGTCGTGGATATGCACCTCCCCATGGAGGGGGTCTTCCACAACTGTGTGCTCATTGCCATCAAAAAGTCCTTTCCCGGGCACGCACGGAAAATAATGAGCTCCTTGTGGGGGATGGGTCAAATGATGTTTGCCAAGTTCATAATCGTGGTAGATGAAGATGTAAATGTGCAGAATGTTTCCGAGGTAATGTGGAAAGTTTTCAATAATGTTGATCCCAGAAGAGATACCATGATAGTCGAAGGGCCTTTGGATGTGCTGGATCACTCGGCTCCGCTCCCGCTGATAGGTTCCAAAATGGGTATTGATGCCACCAAGAAGTGGCTAAGCGAAGGGCATAGTCGCGAATGGCCACGGGATATCATAATGAGCCCCGAGATAAAAGAAATGGTAAGCAGAAGATGGAGTGAATACGGCTTTGAATAAGATCCGCGAGTTTCTTAATATGGTGGACTTTGGCCACAGCCTCTTTGCCTTACCTTTTGCCTACCTGGGAGCATTTCTGGCGGCGCAGGGCATGCCCACCTGGCCACAGCTGGCTTGGATTACCATAGCCATGGTAAGTGCCCGCACTGCTGCCCTTTGTCTAAATCGTCTTATAGACCGTCATATTGACCGGGCCAACCCGCGTACTTCCGAATGGACCCTGGCCGCAGGGCGTTTGCCGCTTTCCCTGGTCTGGTTTTTGGTATTTTTTTGCTTTGCCCTGCTCTTTTATTCGGCCTCTCGTTTGAATCCCCTTTGTTTGAAACTATCACCACTGGCAGTTCTGGCCTTGTGGTTGTACTCCTATACCAAGCGCTTTACCTGGTGGTGCCATTTACTGTTAGGAATGGCTATAGGCTTGGGACCTGTCGGCGCTTGGATAGCCATAAGCGGCAGCCTGGACTGGCAGCCCATAGTTCTGGGGATGGCCGTAGCCTGCTGGATTGCAGGATTTGACAGCATGTATGCCTGCCAGGATATTGAATTTGACCAGGCTCATGGCCTGTTCTCCATTCCGGCCCGCTTCGGCATCAAGGGAGCTTTGCTCTTTTCCGCGATATTTCACATTTTTACGTTTCTTCTTCTATTATTAAACGGAGTAATTCTCAATCTTGCTTGCTTCTATTATGCTGGGGTAGTCTTCGTTGGGATTATTTTAATTTATGAACATTGGATTGTAAAAGCGGACGACTTGAGCCGGGTCAATTTTGCTTCCTTCAAGATAAATCATTATGTAGGCTTGATTGTATTTATTATGGCCTTGCTGGATATTTTTCTTTAGATGAGGCTAATCTAAAGACGGAAGACGGAACGGAGGGCGGAAGACGGAAGGCGGACCTGCCACAGGGACGGTTCTTCTGGCTGGAAAAAACCTCCGCTATTAAGGTTGTTGCGCCTGATTCGGAACGACACGGGGGTCGTTCCCTACATACCCTGCGGTCGCTTTAAGGACGCTGGAGCGGTATATTTATACAAGCCAATGAATATTAATAAATTTTTGCAGTAGAATCAATTATGATTTTGGGAGAGGATTTTGTGCCGAAATATATTGTAGCTTTGACCGGAGCCAGTGGTATGATTTATGCTATACGCCTGCTCGAAGAGCTGCTGAAAAAAGATGCTGAAATTCATTTAATTGCCAGCGATGCCGCCCGTATCGTCATTGAGCAGGAACTCGCTTGGGATTGCCAGGGTTCCCTGGCTGCCGCCATGCAGCAATATCTTCCACCAGGAATGATTTACTATTACGACAATACGGACATTGCCGCCCCTCCGGCCAGTGGATCCTTTATCTGCGACAGTATGGTGGTGATACCCTGTACTATGGCCAGTATTTCCGCCATTGCTCAGGGCAGTTCCCGGAGTCTTTTGGAAAGGGCTGCCGATGTCATGTTGAAGGAAAGAAGGCCGCTACTGTTGGTGCCACGGGAAACCCCCCTTAATTCCATACATCTGAGAAACATGTTGACCTTGTCGGAAATGGGGGTTAGCATTATCCCAGCGATGCCGGCCTTTTATCATCAACCGCAGACGATTGAAGACATGGTATCATTCATGGTAGGGAAGGTATTGGATGCCATGCATATCCCCCATGATTTGTTTCAGCGCTATGGTGGGAAAGCCGAAAGATGAGATATATCAGAAGGTCCGTCCCCATGATATTCTGTCCCCATAATATATTTTATGATGTCTCTGCAAAAAGTTCCGAATCAGGCGCAACAACTAGCGACCGCCCGCTTTCACCTTCACCAACGCTCGTTTTGTATATTCATGCAACCCTTATGCAACAAAAAGGGTTTTTGCAGTGGAGTCACTTTTTTATTAAATAAAGTTGGAAATTTGAAGCTTAAATTATATAATAAAAACGATTGTGCTAAAAAAGAGGAAATGATATGGCAAGTTTCAATTTTTTTAACCCTATAAAGACAGAGATGGAACTGGTTGAGGCGGAGCTAAGCAGAAAGCTGGATAGCCGCATTGATTTGCTCAATGAATCTTCAATACACTTAATTAAAGCTGGTGGCAAGAGACTACGCCCCGCTTTCGCCCTGCTGGCTGCTCATATTTACCTGGATGAATTAGCGGAAGTTATTCCCCTGGCGGTAGCTCTGGAACTCATACACATGGCCAGTCTGGTGCATGACGATGTTATCGACAATTCCCAAACCCGAAGAGGGACAGAAACCGTGAAAAGCGGTTGGGGCAACCGGGTTTCCATATATGCCGGGGATTTTGTCTTTGCCCGGGCTTTATCCTTAATCGCTGCTTATGAGCGCAGCGATGTAGTGGATGTACTGGCCGAAGCCAGTATGAAGATATGTGAAGGCGAAATAATTCAGATGTTGAGCTGTTATAATGTCAATCTGGGACTTAAGAATTACCTGCGAAGAATTGAAAGGAAGACCGCTCTGTTAATTTCCGTAAGTTGCCAGCTTGGAGCCATGATAGCCCATGCCCCGGAGCCGGAAGTCAGGGCTTTGAGGAATTATGGTTATTATCTGGGAATGGCCTTTCAGGTTACTGATGATATCCTGGATATCATCGCCGATGAACAGATTCTGGGCAAACCAACGGGAAGCGATATCAAGCAGGGGGTAATTACCCTGCCCGTCCTTTATGCTCTTAGACATAGTTTCCAGCGGGAAGAACTGGCTCAGTTGCTGGCTTCGCCTGAGGCCTGTCGGAGTGAAACCGAAAAGATCATTGATATTATAGTTGATACCGATGGCATAGACTATTCTTATTATATAACCCGGCATTTTGCGCGCAAAGCCCAAAAACAGCTGGCTTTCCTGCCCGAGTTGCCGGTGAAAAAGAATCTCTATAATATCGCTGATTTTATTCTCGCCCGTGAATTTTAGGAAATAGAGGGGAAATTGTGGCGTTATTAAAGGATTTAAGCCCCGAGGAAAAGCAATCCATAATAGAGCATCTGGAAGAGCTGCGCAAGTCCTTGATAATCAGCATCATAGCCATTATAGCGACGGCAGTATTTTGTTTTGCCTATAACGAAGAGATACTGGCCGTAATCATTTCCCCCTTGACCGGTCTGGGCGAAGGCCTGGTAGTAATCGGTGTAACCGAAGCTTTTTTTATAAAGCTTAAACTGGCCTTTTATGCAGGCTTTGCCCTGGCCTTCCCGGTGGTAGTATGGGCTATCTGGCGTTTTTTCAAACCCGCCCTCTATCCAGAAGAGAGAAAATATGTTTATGTACTGCTTCCAGTGAGCGTTATTCTCTTTTCCACCGGTATTCTTTTTTCATACTTTGGCATACTTCCCCTGGTTCTAAAGTTCTTTATTTATATGCAAGGACCTAGCCTGGAAAACATGTTTACAGTTGAGCGCTATGTTTCATTTGTAACCGCATTTACCATTCCCTTCGGCCTGGTTTTTGAGCTACCGGTCGTTGTCTTTTTTCTAGCCAAGTTTGGGATCATCAAGGCCGAAAACTTGAGTAAAAATAGAAAATACGCTCTTTTGATCATAGTAGTAATTGCCGCTGCCCTTACCCCGGGACCGGATCCCATATCCCAGATGCTGATGGCCGGACCCGTATACATCTTATATGAAGTGAGTATAATCGTGGCCAAAATGGCCAAACCCAGGAAAAAGCCCGAAGCGGAGGAAGAGACCGAAGCGGAGGAGACGGAAGAGCCCCAAAAGTCATAAATTGAGGAAAAGTCCAAAAAGCCCGAAGAGGAGGAAGAAGGCGAGGAGCAGGCTATAGTGGTTGAAAGCTGGATATGGCGTCGTTATGGGATTTTGTTCTGCTTTACAAAGGAAATGCTTTTTGTCATAATAACACTAAGCATGGAGAAGGGACAGGCATTCTTCCACCCGTAAAGATATACAATTTCTCCAGAAAAGATAGCGGAAAAAGATAGCAAGAGGCAAAGGAGGGAGCCATTTTGTTTGGGTTAATTGGAAATTTTGGACCCTGGGAACTGCTTTTGATATTGGTAATAGTCCTGATAGTTGTGGGGCCGGGGAAATTGCCTCAAGTGGGCAAATCACTGGGAAGTGCCCTGCAGAACTTCAGAAAAGCCAAGGAAGAGGATTTTGAAGAACTGGAAGAGAAAAAGGATAATAAAGGGGTCTGATTTCAGACCTCTTTTTAATAAGATAACAGGGGTTGAAGGTCATACTATTTCCCATCTACCTGGATTTGGAGGCTAAAACCTGCTTGATTGTCGGCGGAGGGCAGGTGGCGGAAAGGAAAATTGAAAATTTACTGGATTACGGTATGGATATACGAGTAGTAAGCCCGCAAGCCCGTGAAGGAATACAGCAGTGGGCCGAGGAGGGTATTATCCAGTGGCAAGCCCGGGACTTTAGCGAAAGTGACCTGCCCGGAGTTTTTATGGCTTTTGTAGCTACGGATAATAGCAATGTGAATCAGGCCATTGTAGAGGCCTGTCGTAAAGCGGGAGTACTGGTTAATGCGGTTGATGACCCCCCTAATTGCGACTTTTATGTACCATCCATTGTCCGGCGCGGTTCACTGGTATTGGCTATTTCTACCGAAGGGAAGAGCCCCTTCTTTGCCCGAAGATTGCGGGAAGAACTAGAAAATACCATTAGCCCCGCGTATGGGGAATTTGTCGAAATTATGGGAGAAATCAGGGAAGAGATAAAAGAAAAGGTTCCTGATATTACTCTGCGTAAGAAGATATTTAAGAGCCTGGTCTATTCTGAAGTACTGGATTTACTCAAGGCCGGCGAAAAAGATAAGGCAAGGGAGAGAATTGAAGCATGTATGTCCTCCTGGCTGGATTAAATCACCGGACAGCTCCGGTAGAGGTACGGGAGAGGTTTTCCATCTGCGGAGCGGAGCTGAAACGGGCTTATCAGGAATTAAAGAGCCATGCAGATTTGGAAGCCTCAGTTATCCTGAGTACCTGCAACCGTACGGAAGTATATGCTACCGCGAAGGATATTGAAAAAGGCTTTCAAGCTTTGGAAGCCTTTCTGAGCAACTTTGCTTGTATGGATAAGGAACAGCTTAGAAACTTCCTGTACCAGCCCAATTGTTATGATGCCATCATGCATCTTTTTCGGGTAGCTTCCGGTTTGGACTCCATGATTATGGGCGAACCCCAGATACTGGGTCAGGTTAAAGAGGCCCATCAAAACGCTATGGAAGCCGGAGTTTCCGATGGAGTGCTTAATGCCCTGTTTCAGAGGGCTATATATGTGGGTAAAAAGGTGCGCACCGATACCGACATTGACCGGCATCCCTTTTCCGTAAGCCATGCCGCGGTGGAACTGGTCCGTCAGATACTGGGTGATTTAGATAATAAAAGCGTTCTGGTAACCGGTGCTGGGGAAATGAGCGAAACCACCATCCGCTATTTAATGTCCAACGGATTGAATTCGGTTATAATTTCCAACCGTTCCTATGATAAAGCCGTGAAGATGGCGGAGAGTTTTAACGGCCGGGCGGTGTATTTCGACCAACTGCCGACCGAATTGAGCCAGGCGGATATAGTAATAAGCTGCACGGCGGCCAGCCACTATGTATTGAGAGAGGATAATTGCCGCCAGATCCTGGAGTCTCGCCAGGGCCGAAAGATAATAATGATAGATATTGCGGTTCCGCGGGACATCGACCCCGCTCTAAAAGATATTCCCGGAGTATTTCTCTATGATATTGACCAGTTGGAAAATGTAGTGGATGCCGGCTATGAGGAAAGGCAGAGCGTGGTTTTAGAAGCGGAGCAAATAATCCTTGATGAGTTGGAAAAATTCAATGAATGGCTGGGCAGTCTTTATGTGGTTCCAGTAATTAAAGCCCTGAAGAAACAGGGGGAAATTATTAAAGAAAATGAGATAAAAAGAGCCTGTAACCGCTTGGGAGAACTATCGGAACAGGAAGAGAAGGTAATAGCCTCCATGGCCAATTCCATAGTTAATCAACTTCTGCATTTCCCCGTGGTTAATCTCAGAGAGCTGGCCGCCAGTCAGCAGGGGCATCTTTATGCCGAAGTAGCGAAAAAGCTCTTTGCCCTACAAATAGACAACAAGGAGTATGAAAAATATGAAAAATTTGAGATTGGGAACCAGGGGTAGCCGACTGGCTCTGTGGCAGGCTCAGCATGTGGCCTTCCGCCTGGAAAGCTTGGCACCTGATCTCAAGGTGGAAATAAAGACCATCAAAACTATCGGCGATAAGATCCTCGATGTAGCGCTTTCTAAAATAGGAGATAAGGGGCTTTTTACTAAAGAAATCGAAAAAGAACTGCTGGCCGGAAAAATAGACATCGCCGTCCACAGCATGAAAGATTTGCCCTCAGACTTGCCGCCCGGTTTATGTATAGCAGCGGTGCTGGAAAGGGAAGACCCCCGGGATGTTTTACTCTCACACAAGAACTACAGCCTGGCGGAGTTGCCTGAAGGCGCTGTAATAGGAACCTCCAGCCTGCGCCGCATTGCCCAGCTCAAAGTCTGGCGAAGCGATTTGCAGCTGGTGGATATGCGGGGTAATGTGGAAACCCGCATCAGAAAGATGAAGGAGCAGGATTTAGATGGAATCATTCTGGCCTGTGCCGGCGTAAAAAGACTGGGACTGGAAGGGATGATAAGTGATTACCTCCCGGCAGACCTGGTCCTACCAGCTGTCGGGCAGGGAATGATAGCAGTAGAAGCCCGGGCAGATGACCCGGTGATACTGGAAGCCTTGAGCAGAATAAACCACCAGGATTCCTACCTCGCCGGCCAGGCAGAAAGAGCCTTTTTGCACGAGCTGGGAGGAGGTTGCCAGGTACCGGTGGCCTCCATGGCCGATTTGCGGGGAGGACAGCTCCATATCCAGGGACTTATCGCCTCCCTGGATGGAAAAGAAAAATATAGCGGCACCTGCGCTTGTTCACCGCCGGAGGCTGAAAAAACCGGACGCGAGCTCGCTCGCAGCCTCCTGCAGCAGGGCGGAGCCGCCATCCTCTGCGAAACGAGGGGATGATGGGGTTCTTCTTGACGCAGATTTGCGCAGGTGTTGCCCATGCGTAGCGCCCTGTCGGGCACAACCGATGCTCCCTGCGGTCGCTATTAAGGACGCTGGATCGGTATATTTATACAACCGCATGATAAGCAAGTTCCCGATGGGAGATGATTATATATGGAGAAAAAAGGACTGGTTTACCTTATCGGGGCTGGACCCGGAGACCCGGGCTTGTTCACCCTGAAAGGCCAACGAGTGCTGGAGAAAGCCGAAGTAGTAGTCTATGACCGGCTAGTGGGAGACGAAATCCTATCCATGGCCGATCCGGCTGCAGAATTTATTTATGTAGGCAAAGCCTCATCCCGGCACGCCTTGTCCCAGGACGAAATAAATGCCTTGCTGGCTGAAAAGGCCGCCGCAGGTAAAATAGTAGCCCGTTTAAAAGGAGGCGACCCTTTCCTTTTTGGCCGGGGCGGGGAAGAAGCCCTGTATCTGAAGGAGCGAGGCTATAGATTCGAAGTGATTCCCGGGATTACCTCTGCTATCGCTGTACCAGCCTATGCCGGAATACCCGTAACCCACCGGGACGCCACTTCCAGCCTGGCCATAATTACCGGGCATGAGAAGCCCGGCAAGAAGGAAAGCTCCATCCACTGGCGGGAACTGGCAAACGGTATCGGCACCCTGGTATTTCTTATGGGTATTGAAAACCTGGGCTTTATTTGTCATAATTTAATAACCAATGGCCGGGACACCAACACTCCCGTAGCTTTGATAAGATGGGGAACCCTTCCCCAGCAGCAAGTGCTAAGCGGCACCCTGGAAAATATCGTGGAAAGGGTGAAAGAAAGCGGCTTTCAACCTCCTGCCGTCATCGTGGTAGGGGATGTAGTAAAACTGCGGGAAGAGTTGAACTGGCTGGAGAACCAGCCCCTCTGGGGAAAAAGAGTAGTCATAACCCGAGCCCGCGCTCAGGCCAGTCAGTTGGTGGAAAGAATCAGAGACTTGGGCGGGCAGGCTATAGAATTTCCTTCCATTAAAATAGAAAAAGAGAAGAACCTGGCGGCATTGCACAATGCCTTTCAGAATATAGGCCAGTATGATTGGATAATATTTACTAGCATCAATGCGGTGGATATATTTTTTGCCGAAAGCCGACAGGCCGGACTGGATATCCGGGATCTAAAAGGCATAAAACTCGGCGCCATCGGCCCCGCCACCCGCGACAAACTGTTGGACCGGGGATTGCGCGTGGATATTGTACCGGAAGATTACCGCGCCGAAGGAATTCTTAAGGAACTAAGCGCGAGGATTAAGCCCGGGCAGTGGATTCTCCTCCCCCGTGCCCGGGGAGCCAGGAGTATTCTGCCCGATACCCTGCGCCAGTGGGGAGCCTATGTTAACGAGGTATACTTGTACCAGGCCATTGCCGCCAGCCAGGTTAGTAAAGCCACACTTAAGAATATCGTGGCGGGAAATATGGATTACCTGACATTTACAAGTTCCTCCACCGTGAGCAATTTTGTTAAAATAATAGGGGCGGAAAACATCCCCGGACTAAAAGGAAAGGTCAAGGTGGCTTGCATCGGCCCGGTCACCGCCGACACTGCCAGAGAAAATGGTTTTAGTGTTGATATCCTGGCTCAGGAGTACACAATTAGTGGATTGCTGGAAGCCATACTGGAAGACCTTTAAGTCTTGAGGTTAGGAAAGCTAAAATAGATAAGGAGGGGCGGTAGAAATGGGATTTCCGACCAAGCGGATGAGAAGACTGCGCAGCAGCGAAACCATGCGCCGTATGGTGCGCGAAACCACTTTGCGCAGCAGTGATTTGATTTATCCACTTTTTGTGATTTACGGCCAGGATAAAAAAATAGCGGTTAGTTCCATGCCCGGAGTTTTTCAGTTTTCCGCAGATCGATTGTCTGAGGAGATACTGGAGATTGATTCCTTGAATATTCCAGCCGTGCTCCTCTTTGGCCTGCCCGAACATAAAGATAGTGTAGGCAGCTCCGCCTACCAGGATAACGGAGTGGTACAGGAAGCAACCCGGCTGATAAAGAAACTTTGTCCGGAAATGTTGGTTATCACCGATGTATGCCTCTGCGAGTATACCGACCACGGCCATTGCGGGCTCATAGACCAAAAGGGCGTAGTGGATAATGACGCCACCCTGGATTTACTGGCTAAGGAAGCCCTGTCTCACGCTCGTGCTGGTTGTGATATCATAGCACCCTCTGATATGATGGATGGAAGAATCGGATATATCAGAAAAGAACTTGATGATAATGGCTATAAGCATATCCCCATTATGTCCTATGCCGCCAAATATGCCTCCAGTTTTTACGGACCCTTTCGGGATGCGGCTGATTCCGCACCCCAGTTCGGGGACCGCAAAAGTTACCAGATGGACGGAGCGAATATCCGGGAAGCCCTGCGCGAAGTAGCTCTTGACATCGAAGAAGGAGCCGACATAGTGATGGTAAAACCCGCTTTACCTTATTTGGATGTAATCAAAGCCGTCAAAGAAGAATTTGCCTACCCCACGGCGGCCTATAATGTCAGCGGGGAATATGCCATGATAAAGGCTGCAGCCGCTTGCGGCTGGCTGGATGAGGAGCGCGTAATGATGGAAGCCCTCACCTCCATAAAACGCGCCGGAGCCGACCTGATAATAACTTATTTCGCCAAAGACGCCGCCCGGGTTTTGCTTGAGGTGTAAGGAAAATATTGATTCCATTGCTTAAATATATTACATCCTGAACAATATTGATTATTCTCCCGGAGGAGGGTTTAATATGTTGGTATCCTGGAACACCACCAACCAATGTAATATGTTTTGTGACCACTGTTACCGGGATGCAGGGGCCAGGCTCGATGACGAGCTTAGCACTGAACAAGCCAAAAAACTTATTGAGGAAATAAAACAAGCCGGTTTCCGCATAATGATTTTTAGCGGCGGAGAACCCTTGATGCGCCCGGACATCTTTGAGTTGGGGCAATATGCCACTCGGCATGGCTTAAGGGTAGTTATGGGAACCAATGGCACCCTTATAAGCCCGGAAGTAGCCCAAAAACTTAAAACAGCTGGATTCATGGCCGCCGGGGTCAGCCTGGATAGCCTCGATCCCGCCAAAAACAATGCCTTTCGCAAGCTGGACAACGCTTTCCAGCTAACCTGTGAAGGGATGCAAAATCTGAAATCTGCCGGTCTGCCTTTTCAAGTTCATACCACCGTAATGGACTGGAATGTTGACGAACTGGAAGCCATCTGCGACTTTGCCGTGGAAATAGGAGCCATGGCCTACCATGTCTTTTTCCTGGTACCCACCGGAAGAGGGGCCGATATAGAGAAAGAAGCCCTGAGAGTGGTCGAATACGAAAAAACCATTATGCGTTTGATGGAAAAACAGAAGAAAATCTCCATAGAGCTGAAGCCTACCTGCGCTCCCCAGTTTATACGCATAGGGGAAAAGAAGGGGCTTTCCTTACGCTTTTCCCGGGGTTGCCTGGCGGGAATCAGCTATTGCATAATCAGTCCCCGAGGAGATGTGCAGCCCTGCGCCTATCTGGATATACCCCTGGGCAATGTGAAAGAAAAAGCCTTTGACCGTATCTGGTCGGAGAGTCCCATCCTGCAGGAGCTCAAAACCATGGACTATAAGGGCAAATGCGGTATCTGCGATTATAAAGAGAAGTGTGGCGGCTGCCGCGCCCGCGCCTATTACTACAGCGGCGGAGATTACATGGCTGAAGATAATTGGTGTCTTTACCAGCCCCCGGAGGCTAGAAAAAGAGATGAAAGAGATGAATGAATTAAGCAGGACTGATCGGGAAATATTAAATGTATTACAGGCAGATTTTCCCTTGACTTCCCAGCCCTACCGGGATATAGCCGAGAAAATGAATCTAGATGAAGAAGAAGTCATAGCCCGGATTCGGGTAATGAAAAATAGCGGCTTGATTCGGCGAATCGGGGGAATAATGGATGCCAGAAGCCTGGGTTTCTATTCCACCCTTTGTGCCTGTAAGGTACCGGAGGAACGGATTGATGCGGTCGCGGGGATAATCAACCGGCAAAAAGGAGTCACCCATAATTATATTCGCGACCACGAATTTAATCTCTGGTTTACCCTGACTGCCCCCACGAAAGATGAAGCCATGCAGATACTGCAATCGCTGCAAAGTGATGCCGGAATAGAAGTAATAAGTATGCCGGCCAAGCAGGTATATAAGATAAAAGTTTCCTTTGAAATGAGTGACCCAGATGCCCTATGATAGTACTGACAGAGAAATAATGCGCTTCTTGCAGGGGGACATCCCTCTGGAATCGCGTCCCTACCAGAGTCTGGCGGAGAAAATAGAGCTAAGTGAGGAAGAAATTCTTCTTCGCTTGAAAAAGCTCCGGGAAAAAGGATTGCTAAGAAGGATGGGAGCTGTCCTGCGCCATCGCCAGGCCGGGTTTGCTGTAAATGCCATGGTCGCATGGAAGCTCGAGAATGAAGAGGAAGCTGATCAGGCCGGGAAGATAATGGCCGGCTATAAAGAAATCAGCCATTGCTATATCCGGGAAGTTCCGCCTGACTTTGATTACAGCGTTTTCTCCATGATTCATGTAAAGAATGAAGAACACCTGGCGGAAATCATCGAGGAAATTTCTTTGCAAACAGGGATAAGAAAATACATTATAATAAGAAGCAGCAGAGAATTAAAAAAAGAAAGCATGCAGTATTTTTGAGCATATGGCAGCAGGCAAAAGAACCGTCCCCATGCCTGTTTATGGCAGCAGGCAAAAGAACCGTCCCCATGCCTGTTTAGAAGGGAGTAGCATGAGAACAGAGCGGTCGATAGAACTTTTTGCCCGTGCCCGGGAATATATACCCGGGGGCGTAAACAGTCCGGTCAGAGCCTTTAAGGCGGTGGGGTCCAATCCTCTTTTTATCAAAGAGGGGCAGGGCTCCAAGATTTATGATGTGGATGGCAATGAGTATATTGATTATGTTTGCTCCTGGGGACCACTGATTTTAGGACACAGCCATCCCCAGGTGGTACAGGCTATATGTGAGGCTGCCGGGAAGGGCAGCAGTTTCGGTGCCCCCTGTGAGCAGGAAATCGAGCTGGCCCAAATGATTTGTGAGGCCATACCCGCGGTGGAAAAAGTACGTATGGTGAATTCCGGAACCGAGGCCACCATGAGCGCGGTGCGCCTGGCCCGGGCTTTTACCGGCAGGAACCATATCGTGAAATTTGAGGGCTGTTATCATGGACATGCCGACCATTTTCTGATACAGGCCGGCTCAGGATTATTGACCGCAGGCGTGCCTACCAGTCCTGGGGTGCCTGAAGCCTTTGCCCGACATACCCTGGTAGCACGCTATAATGACCTGGATTCAGTGCAAAAGCTTTTTGAGCAAGCCCCGGCGGACATAGCCGCCGTAATAGTGGAACCAGTAGCTGGTAATATGGGTTTGGTACTGCCCGAGCCCGGTTTTCTGGAAGGCTTGCGCCAGATTACGAAAGAATATGGCTCTTTATTGATTTTTGACGAAGTAATCAGCGGTTTCCGCTTCTGTTTTGGCGGTTACCAGAATATAGTGAATATTGAGCCCGACTTGACTACGCTGGGCAAGATAATTGGCGGGGGATTACCGGTGGGAGCTTATGGGGGCAAAAAGGAGATCATGGATAGGATTGCCCCGGAAGGTGATGTTTACCAGGCAGGAACCCTTTCCGGCAACCCCCTGGCCATGGCTGCGGGAACCGCCAGTCTAAGGATTTTGCGGGAGGGAAAATTCTACGAAGTCCTGGAAAGTACCGCTGCCAGCCTTTGCGAGCAGTTGGAACAGGTTCTGGAGGGACACGATGGGATCTTAAGCATGAACCGGATGAAATCCCTTTTTTCCATTTTCTTTACCGGGGAAAAAGTCCGGGATTATCCTACGGTCTTGCAATCCGACAGCGGCAAATATGCCCGCTTTCACCAGCAGTTATTGCAGGGAGGAGTGTATTTCCCCCCATCCCAGTTTGAAGTTTGTTTTATTTCGTCTGCTCATGACGGGCAGGATGTTGAGAAGACGCTCAAGACCGTGGATAAGGCCTTGCAGCAATTGCAATAAAGGGGAAAGCCGAAGATTCTGGGTGTCTCCGACCGGCGGATCAAGCAGTGCAAGTATCATACGGGGGGAGGGGGAGCCCGGTGGAAAATATCCTGGACTGGGATTGGTTTATCAAGAAGTTTGAAGTTCTTAGCAAGATAGATTTAAAGGCTTACAAGCGGCCGCAGATGGAGAGGCGCATTAATAGTTTCATGCGCTCGGTAAGTGTGTCCGACTACAAGAGCTTTGTGGATTTATTAAATAATGACAAGATAGTTTACCGTCGCTTCCTGGATCATATTACCATTAATGTTTCCGAGTTCTTTCGCAATGCCAATCACTGGGAAGTGCTGGAAAAGGAAATAATCCCCATGTTGCTTAAGGAACGCAACAGCCTGAAAGTGTGGAGTGCAGGCTGTTCCACCGGCGAAGAACCCTATTCTCTGGCTATTTTGTTCCAGGAAAATGGTTATCCTCTCTCCGGTAGCATATTGGCCACCGACCTGGACGATGAAGTGCTGGAGAAGGCGGGTGCGGGGCTTTACTCCAACAAAGCGGTACAAGGTCTTTCACCGGAACAACTAAAAAAATATTTTGAAAGTCAGGGCAGTTATTACCGGGCCAAAGATGAGCTCAAAAAGATAATAAGGTTTCAGAAACATGACCTCTTGAAGGATCCTTTTCCTCGGGACTATGACCTGATTCTCTGCCGCAATGTAGTAATTTATTTCACGGAACCAAGTAAATTCAGGCTATATGAAAGATTTGCGACCGCTCTTAGAATTGGCGGAGTAATATTTATCGGTAGTACCGAGCAAATATTTCAGGCCCGAGAGCTAAACTTCAAATCAATAGCTACTTTTTTTTACCAGAAATATTAATCTTTTTCTATAGAAGAAAAAACTTTGTCTATCCAATTCAAAAAGCAGGAAATACGATATAAATGGCGAAAGGTTAATGTTGATTGTATTTTAAGTCAAGGCCGTGTTCAGCACCGGGGCTTTGGCGGTAAAATTGCCGTAGGCAAGAACATATAATATCCGTTCATGGGGGTGGTAAACTACAACTGCAGTATGTAAAAGCCAGATTTATGGTTCTGGAAAAGACCCTGAAAACAATTAGTGAAAAGGAGGAATGAACTTGAAGGTTCTAGTGTGTGTTAAGCAGACATTTGACACAGAAGCCAAGATTGAATTGAAGGATGGCAAAATAGCCGATGCTGGTATCAACCTGATCATTAATCCCTATGACGAAGTAGCAGTCGAAGGTGCTATCCAGTTGAAAGAAAAGGGTGTAGCCAAGGAAATAGTGGTTGTTGCCGCTGGCTCCGACAAAGCTATGGATGCTATTCGTACCGCCCTGGCTATGGGTGCTGACAGGGGAGTATTGGTACAACAGGATACTGCTGCTGATGAGTTTGCCAGAGCCGTTGCCCTGGCCGATGCTATCAAAGCGGAGAACCCGGACATTGTTCTCGCCGGCCATGTTGCGGCCGATGATGGTTCATCCCAGGTTCCCACCCGCGTAGCCGAGATTTTGGGCTTCCCCCACATTAATGTTATTACCAGCATCGAAGTTGCTGGAGGCAAAGCCACATGCAGCAGTGAAGCTGATGGTGGAACTCAGGTAACTGAAGTAAGCCTTCCGGCGGTAATCTCCAGCCAGGTTAGCTGGAATGAGCCCCGTTATCCGTCCATGAAGGGTATTATGGCGGCCAAGAAGAAACCGGTTGCCACCGTAGCTGCTGCTGCTGCTGACAACAAGGTAAAAATTGTTGAGTTCAGCATGCCCCCGGCCAAGGCTGCTGGTATCAAGATTGAAGACGAGCCTGAAGTATGCGCCACCAAGCTGGCAGAGTGGATGAAGAATACGGTTAAGGTTGAATTGAAATAGCTTGAAAAAACCTTATTTAAAATAAAAGGAGGGTAATTGATGGCAGGGACATGGATATTTGTAGAACAAAGAGACGGTAATATCCGTAAGGTAACTTATGAGATGCTCTCAGAAGCCAAGAAATTTGGCGATGAAGTAGCTGCTGTTGTTTTTGGAAAGGGCGTTGAAGCCCTGGCTCCCGAATTTGCCAAGTATGGTGCGGACAAGGTTTATGTTGTTGAGGATGATGTTTTCGCCAACTACAACACCGGTGCTTATGTAGCGCAGATGGTAGCCATGATCAATGAGTTTAAGCCCAATGCAGTGTTGTTTGCTCATACCTTCAATGGTAGAGATTTTGGTTCCAGACTGGCCCAGAAGCTCCAGTTGGGTCTGGCCACCGATGCCATTGCAGTAGAATTGAGCGCAGGCAAGGGTCTATTCACCAGAGCTATCTATGCTGGTAAAGCCCTGGCCAAGGTTGAAGTTGCTGGCGAGCCCGTTCTGGGCACCATTCGCCCTGGCGTATGTGAAGTTGGAGATGTCTCTGGCGCCGGCGCAGTGGTAAAACCCGCTGTAGCCGCTACTGCTGCTGATGTTTACCAGACAGTAAAGAGCTTTGTTCCCACTGTTTCAGCCAGACCGGAGCTTACTGAGGCTGATGTAGTTGTATCCGGTGGCCGTGGTTGCAAAGGCCCCGATGGAATCAAGCTGGTCGAGCAGTTGGCTGACCTTCTGGGTGCTGCCGTAGGCGGATCCCGTGCATCCATTGACTCTGGTTGGCTGGGACACGAACTGCAGGTAGGACAGACCGGAAAAGTAGTTAACCCCAATCTTTATGTGGCAGCTGGAATTTCCGGAGCTATTCAGCACCTGGCAGGAATGTCTTCCTCCAAGTTTATTGCGGCTATTAATACCGATACCGAAGCTCCGATATTCAATGTATCTGACTTTGGCGTGGTTGCCGACTTATTCAAGGTTATCCCGACTCTGGTAAGTGAATTAAAGAAATAGTTTTTTTTATAACCGGGGGATGGTATTTACTGGATATACGTTTAACGTATATCCAGTAATAACCTTGTTTTTTGCTTGCTTATTAAGGAGGGAATTGGATAATGATTTTTGGATTTCACCCATTAGAAGGTGGTTACGATGTCCCGATGCGTGTCGTTGGGGCCAACATTCCCTACGAATGGCTTATTTATCTTATAATGCTCATCCCCGTTAGTGTATTTCTCTTCGGCTTTTGGAAGAAACTAGAAGTTTGGCTGCTGGCCAAAGGCGAGATTCACCGGAATGACAAAATTGCACAGCGCATCTGGTCTTGGTTTGTTTTCTCCTTTGCCCAGGCCCGGGTAATAAGAAAACCGCTGGCGGGTTGGATGCATGCTTTCCTGTTTTGGGGATTCCTGGTTCTATTCCTGGCTGCGGGCATAGATGCCATGCATAACATGATAAAATGGCCCCATCTGGAAGGCAATATTTATATTGGATTTTCCTGGGTAGTTGATGTTCTCGGCTTTTTAGCTCTAATCGGCGTTGTAGTATTGGCTTTCGTCAGGTACACCCAAAAGCCGGAACGTTTGAACGATACCAAATCATCTGATGGCTGGATTATTCTTCTAATCTTTGCCATTTTGCTGACCGGCTACTTTATTGAAGGTCTTAGAATAGCTGCTCAGATCAAGCTGTCCACTACTATGCAGCAGATTGCCTATGAGAAAATGGCATCACCTTTTGGTTGGATGTTTGCCAGTTTCTTCGGCAGCATGAGCGTGGATGCGATGTTGATGTGGCACCGGTTACTGTGGTGGTTCCACATGGCCATCGCTTTCCTATTTATTGCTCTGGTACCCTTTACCAAGCTCTGGCATATCTTTGCCAGCATGCTGAACTATGCTTTCCGCGATCTGGAGCCTTCCGCCAACCGGATGGTATATAATATTGAAGAAGCGGAAACCTTTGGTGTGGAGAATATCGAAGAATTTGGCTGGAAAGACCTGCTGGATCTGGATTCCTGTATCCGCTGCGGCAGATGTCAGGAAAACTGCCCGGCCTATAATACCGGTAAACATTTGAATCCCAAAATTACTCTGATTCAAAACATGAAAGCGCATCTTGATGCTAAAGCCCCTTACCTTATAGCAGCCAAGGCCAGTGGAGCGGAAGTGGAAGAAATGGCTATGACTGAAGAGGCTGCCGCTGAAGAGGTTAATCCCATGGAACAGAGCCTGCTCTACGATGTAGTGGGCAGCGAAGCTATTTGGGATTGCACCAACTGCCGGGCTTGCATGGAGCACTGCCCCATGTTCATCGAGCACATTCCGAAGATTGTAGAAATGCGCCGCAACCTGGTTATGTGGCAGGGTGACATGCCTGGTGAAGCCCAGATGGCCTTTACCAACATGGAACGTAACTACAATCCCTGGGGTGTTGGCTGGGCCGGTCGTGCCGGTTGGCTGGATGAAAGAGGCGTCAGAGAAATGGTTAATCTCTTGCCCGAAGACGGTAAAGAGTTCGAGTACCTGCTCTATGCAGGATGCGCCGTATCCTTTGACGATCGTTATAAGAGAGTGGGAGAAGCCCTGGTAAGATTATTGAATAAAGCGGGAGTAAGCTTCGGTTACCTGGGAACAGAAGAGTTTTGCTGCGGCGACTCCGCCCGGCGTCTGGGCAATGAATACCTTTACCAGACCCTGGTAAGTCAGAACCTGGAGTCCTTCAATAAATACGGGGTTAAGAAAATAATCGTAGTATGCCCGCATGGATATACTGCATTGAAGAATGAATACCCGCAGATGGGTGGCAATTACGAAGTATATCACTACACTGAAATCCTGGCCAAGCTGGTAGCTGAAGGCAAACTGAAAGCCAGCAAGCCGCTGGGAGTCAAGATGACCTATCATGATTCCTGTTTCCTGGGACGGCACAATGGGGTCTATGATCAACCGCGAAATGTCCTCAAGGCTGCAGGCGGACAGGTTATCGAAATTGAAAAGGCCAAGGAATTCGGCTTCTGCTGTGGCGCTGGCGGAGGACGCATGTGGCTGGAAGAAGAAGCCGTAGAAAAAGATGGTATTCAGTACAAGCGCATTAATGACACCAGAACCGACCAATTGCTGGTGCCGAATCCAGAAATGATTGTCACCAACTGCCCGTTCTGTCTGACCATGATTGCTGACGGTGTAAAAGCGGCCGAAGCCGAAGAAAACACCAAGGTATTTGATGTGGCTGAAGTACTTTGGAAGGCCATGGAGTAAAGAAGATAAGCCGTAAGACTTAAGTCAAAAAGGCAAAAAAGCAAGACCCCGGAAGGGGTCTTGCTTTTTTGCGTACTACCCTCATCCCCAGAGGAAACAACCACCAATGAAAAGAGGTATCTGCAGCAGAGTCCTTATTAAAATATTTCTATAAATCTTGATTATTAAGCCGACAATCATGATAAAATACAAAATAACAAAGAAATAGACAACTGCAGATGGAGGCAAGGTTGTTAGCGGGAAATGGTGATTTTGATGACTGCGAAAGATCGGCATAGCGGAGATGCCGTTGTCTTTACAGTTATTCATCAATTTGCACTAATATAATTGTCCCGTGGACTGCGGTTAGATCTGACAAGAGGACTGTTCTTATGTTACTACCCGGAAAGCTAACAAAAGGACCGTCCTTATGTCAGGTTTTTAATGGAAGGGGCGATTAAACTGAAACTGGCTGTTTATCCGGGGAGCTTTGACCCGGTAACCAATGGACATATTGATATTCTTGAAAAATCGAGCAAGATATTTGATGAGATTATCGTAGCGGTAATACATAATGTCACCAAAAAAGCCCTTTTCTCCCTGGACGAACGGGTAAAGCTTATTGAAGAAAGCACCCGGCACCTGAACAATGTCCGGGTAGATGCTTTCAGCGGACTCTTGGCCAATTACCTGGAAGACAAGCAGGCCTGTGCTATTATACGAGGTTTACGAACGGTGATAGACTTTGAATATGAGATGCATATGGCCATGATGAACAAGAAGCTGATACCGGATATTGACACCATGTTTTTTATGTCGGACAGTCAGTACACCTTTATCAGCTCCAGTGCGGTAAAAGAAGCCGCCCTGCTGGGAGGAGATGTAGGTTCATTGGTTCCCTCTGTGGTAAAAGCCGGGCTGGAAGAGAAGATGCT
>NZ_JAQVZX010000049.1 GCF_028707975.1 Syntrophomonas sp. | reverse complement strand
GAGGAAAATTCGTCATATCCCTGGTACTCTAAATTCCGAGACAAAGTGGATATTAGTGGTGTCACTATGATGGCTCAAGTTATTAAAACTTCTTGGTAACCGGCATCATTTTGGCCTCGCCATCGACCACGATTTCACCCCGCTGGTTGGTACAATAAGTGCGCAGCCAGACCCGGTTTCTGGCTTCATCTTTTTTGGTAACCTCAACGGTAGCGGTTATTGTATCACCGATATAAACCGGCTTCTTAAAATCGCACTCCAAACCAACGGTAATGCTGCCTGGCCCGGGGAGTTGAGTCCCCAGTACATTGGAAATAAACCCGATCGATAATATACCATGGGCAATTGTTTTGCCGAAAGAGGTTTCACTGGCAAATTCACTGTCGATGTGAGCCGGATTAAAGTCGCCAGTAACGCCTGCGAACGAATAGACATCATATCCAGTTACAGTTTTAGTAAAGTCCGCTGAATCACCAACATTGATTTCATCGATCGTTTTACCTAGCATTTCTTTTGCCCCCCTATTATGTTTCCATACCGTTAAACCATAACTCGCAGAAACTGCCTTTAGAATCATATGTAGTTAGGCAGGCTTCTTTCTAGTTGGCATCATGATCGCTTCGCCATCGACTACAATCTCATCCCTTTGATTGGTGCAATAGGTATGAAGCCATACCCGGTTCTTAGCTTCGTCCTTTTTGGTTACCTTAACGGTTGCGGTTATTGTATCACCGATGAAAACCGGTTTCTTAAAATCACATTCCTGGTGAATATAGATACTACCTGGCCCGGGGAGTTGAGTCCCCAGTACATTAGATATAAAGCCGATTGATAATATACCATGGGCAATTATCCTACCGAAAGAAGTCTCACTCGCATATACTGCGTTTATATGGGCCGGATTGAAGTCACCGGTGATTCCGGCGAAGGAATATACATCATATTCTGTCACACTTTTATTGAACGAGGCTGTATCACCGACATTGATTTCCTGAACAGTTTTCCCGAGCATGATCCTCCTCCTTTCATGTTGCTGATAGACGACAAATATTGATAAAAATCAACTTATGTTTCCTTCCTCAAGTATATCGCTTTTTAATACGACAAGGCTAATGAAATATATAATTGTTTAAGAGATACTCCCTCTTTCATGCGTAGTAATAGATAAAAGGGGGTGGTAATTTGGAATATTCACAGTTGGAGCTGGTTCGAGGAATAAAAAACAAGGATTCCGGTGCTTATGAATACATGATAAGCAAATATAGCAAGCCGGTTTACTACCTTGCGCACAGCATTCTGTCAGCATCACACAGCAAAGAAGACATAGAGGAATGCGTTGCCGACGTTTTTCTCGATGCCTGGATCAAAATTGCCGAATTCAACAAAGAACAGGCCAGCTTCCAGACTTGGCTGCACATTACTGGAATTTAATTAACGGAATAACAATAAAATGTTGTCTAGTATGCTTGTTTATAGTGGCCCCTAGTATAGCGTTCCTGGTTGAATGGTAGTATAGTATTATATATTTGGCTTAATTGTCTGATATCATGCTCATCGAAAGAAGGATATATTTTTGACTGAAGAACGCATATTCAACCGAAGTTCGGCTACCCTCTTTTTTTCCATCTTTATGGTGGGTATAGGATTCAGCATTATTATGCCCATATTGCCATACTACGCTGAATCTATGGGAGCCAGTGCCTTTCAATTGGGTTTGTTGATGACCGTTTATGCCCTGTGCCAGTTCATTTTTGCACCCTTCTGGGGAAGCTATTCCGACCGGGTAGGACGAAAACCGGTGTTATTAGTGGGGATGTTTGGTTTTACTCTTACCTTTTATATTTTTGCCCTGGCTAATTCCTTATGGGTTCTTTTCGTGGCCCGGATCGCCGGGGGAGCTTTATCCTGTGCCACTGTACCTACGGCTATGGCGGTGATGGGGGATACCAGCAGCCCGGAAAAAAGAGGGGCCAGTATGGGGATGGTAGGGGCTTCCATGGGGATGGGCATGATATTTGGCCCGGCTATAGGGAGCGGTCTGGCCCATATATCGCTGGCTGCTCCTTTTGTGGTGGCGGGTTCTTTGTCGCTTTTGATCTGCTTTTGCATACTCTTTTTGGTTAAAGAGTCTTTACCTATGGAAGACCGGGTTTCTGAAGCGCAAAAAATTGACCGCGCCCCCCTCCTGAAGGGTTTAAAAAAACCCCTGGCTTTCTTATTTACCGCCATGTTCCTGGCTAGCATGGCGGAAGCCACCAATATGGGTACCTTTGCTTTATTTGCGGAAGGCAAGCTGGGTTTTGGGCCCACCAGTATGGGGTTGATATTTAGCTGTGCAGGACTGGCTTCGGTACTGGTTCAGGGATTCGTGGTAGGAAGGTCTATAAATAAATGGGGGGAAGAAAAGACCAGCGGGGCCGGTATTATTCTTATGGCTTCGAGTTTTGCTCTTTTTCTGCAAGCCAAAAGCCTGCTGGAATTGATTATCTATATGGGAATATTTTCCGCGGGAACCGGTTTGATCCGTCCTTCCATTTCTGCCGCCACCTCCAAGAGAACCACGGGTTCACAGGGAACGGCCATGGGTGTTCTACAAGGTTATGACAGCCTGGGCCGGGTTGTCGGCCCTTCCCTGGGGGGATACTTGCTGGATATGAATCTTAGCTATGCCTATATCTCCGCAATCTTGTTTTCCGGACTGGCTTTCTTAACCCTGCTTTTTAATCGTAGTAGAGGGAAAAATAAGGAACATGAATTTTCTTAAATCTTTATATCTAAAACGAGGCCTTTCTCAAGCTACTTGAAAATCTTGGCTTCCACAATATTAGCCTCTTCGTTGGCCTGATGGAGTTGGTATATGGCAGGACCTTCCACAATCTCACCTTTATATGTGAATCTTGAGCCATGACAGGGGCAATCCCAGGTCTTTTCAGCATTATTCCAAAGCAGCTCACATCCTAAATGGGTACAAGTAGTATCAACCATGTGCAGCTTATCGTTTTCATCCCTATAAATCCCCACGCGATCGCCTTCAAAATTAGTAGTTTGTGCTTCGCCTTTATCTAGTTCACTGCACCCCGGCAAACCTTCCAGTTTTCCAGCTACAAGATCTTTGGCCACAGTGGCATTTTGAATGATGAAGCTTTTAACACTGGAAAGCTTGAGGAAAAACCTGGAGGGGCTATAAACTCTGGCCCAAGGGTTATCTCCTTCGCTTATCAAGTCCTTTAAAATCATAGACGCTGCTGTACCATTGGACATACCCCACTTTCCAAACCCTGTGGCAACATAAAGGTTGGGGTTTTGAGGGGTTAGCTGCCCAACATAGGGGACACCGTCAATGGTCATATAATCCTGGGTAGACCACCTATAGAGTACATTCTGCACATTAAAGTTTTCCTGAGCAAAATTGAACAGGTTCTGATAATGGACATTAGTATCTTCACCATGCCCTGTTTTGTGGTGTTCACCAGCAAAAAGGACGATTTCTCCATTTTTAAAAGGTTGAGAACGAAGCGATCGTCCCGGACCCTCGGCGCTTATAAACATCCCTTCCGGAAATTGTTCCTCAATTTGGGCGGCAACAATATATGACTTTTCCGGATAGATTTTCGTAAAGAACAGACCCCCTCCATCAAAAAACGGAAAGTGAGAAGCAATAATTACCTTTTCTGCAGTGATTTTATTTCCCTTTCGGGTCACGACCACAGGTCTATCGTTATGATCAATATCTACAGCTTCAGTGTTCTCGTAAATAAGTCCGCCTTCACTAGTGAATTTTTGGGCAAGGGCTTTTAGATATTTGAGGGGATGAAATTGGGCTTGCTCATCAAAACGCATAGCAGCTTTTACGGCAAAGGGTAAAGGAACATTGTCGAGATAACTGGCTTTGATTCCCAGACTTAAAGCCGCCTGGGTTTCTTCCTCCAGCTTGCTGATGTACTCATCAGAACATGTATATACAAAAGCAGGACACCATTTAAAATCACAATTAATTCCATTCATGCTTATGGTTTCGGCGATATGCTGAATAGCACTTTGATTGGCCTCTGCGTACTGCCGGGCTGAATCCTCACCCATTTGTTGCTTAATATTTGAATAGATAATTCCATGCTGGGAAGTTATCTTGGCTGTGGTGTGTCCGGTGGTGCCGTTAAGGATTCTATCTGCCTCAATCACAGCCGTCTTTAAACCGGCCTGGTTCAAAAGATAGGCACTGCTGATGCCTACTATTCCACCGCCGATAATAGCTACATCGACATTTATATCTTCGTTTAGCATGGGATAATTAGTTTCTTCGGTAGATGCAATCCAGTAGGGATTCGTATTATCTGGAAATTCTAATTTTGCTGCCATTATCATCACTCCAATTTCTTTAACTCCCTATAGTTTTTGCTCCCTCAAGCAAAATATACAGGCAGTCCGAGAGAAGTGAAATATGTACACGCTTTTTTAAGCGGACGGGTTCCTATTAACAAAACAGGCACCTGGTTATAATTCCCAATCCCATTGCAGTGCTGTGTTGAAACTGCACTACAATTTCTTTTGAAGCTTAAATGAAAAGTCTGTAAATTGCGGCAAATAATCCGGGGAATCATATCGCGCGTGCTGGGCAAAATTAAATGGAAAAGAGCGTATCAGGAGGAAATGTGTTTAAACTCTTAAAAAATGGGCATTGTTTTGCCCCGGATGACATGGGCATTAAAGATATATTGCTTGCTTATAACAAAATATGTGACATAAAAGATAAGATATTACCCGCCGATCTATGGGATGTAGAAGTAATAGATTGCCAAGATTGCTTGGTTTGTCCGGGTATTATCGATCAGCATGTTCATATTACCGGCGGGGGAGGGGAGCAAGGTCCCATTAGCCGAATACCGGAAATTATGTTTAGTAAGATAGTTGAAGCCGGGGTAACTACAGTAGTTGGAGTTTTAGGTTTTGACAGCATTACCAGAAGTATTGCCGGACTTTTAGCAAAAGCTCGGGGATTAGAGGCCGAGGGCATTACCACATATATTTATACCGGAAGTTATGGTAGTCCTACTGAGACTTTAACCGGACGCGTGCTTACTGATATCGCCTTACTTGACAAGGTTATTGGGGTTGGAGAAATTGCCATTGCGGATTATAGATCCAACCATCCTTCTCTGCAAGACTTACGGACTTTGGCCTCTGAAGCGAATGCAGGAGGTATGTTAGGTGCCAAGGCAGGTGTTTTGCATCTGCATGTAGGAGATGGCGAAGAAGGGTTGCAATCTCTATTTCGATTGGTAGATGAATCTGATTTTCCTATTAGTATGTTTGTTCCTACTCATATTAATAGAAATGCCACACTCTTTGACCAGGGTATAGAGCTTTTAAAAAGGGGTGGACAAATTGATTTAACTGCCGGAGAGACAAAAGGCTATAGTGTAGCTAAAGCTCTCGCGATTTTAGCTGCCCAGGGGATTAACCTGGAAAAAGTTACAGTATCATCAGATGGAAATGGCAGTGCTCCCAATGAAGGCGGGATCAATAATATAGGTCAATTATTAAATGATATCAGGGCGTGCGTATTGGAAAATAACCTGCAGTTATCAATGGTTATCAAGACGGTCACCTTGAATCCGGCCCGGGTATTGAAAATCTATCCCCAAAAGGGGTGTCTTTTGCCGGGCAGTGATGCGGATATTCTCATTTTAAGGGAAAGTGACCTTAGTATCTACCGTTTACTAGCCCGGGGACAGGTAGTTGTTGAGGATCAGAAGGCTGTTAAAAAGGGTAAATACGAAAACTAGATATATTAATAGCATAGCATTAGGGGGGATTTTGAATTGGGTCATTATAAAAAAGGAGAACTGGTAATTATTGGTGGTGCCGAAGATAAATATGGTGAAAGCCGTATTTTAGAAGAAGTTGTAAGAATAATAGGTGGAGAGGATGCCAGGGTGGGCATCATAACTACAGCAACTCAACATCCTGAAGAGCTTGGGGAAGAGTATCGGAATGTTTTTTTGCGATTGGGGGTTAGGGAGACCGACATTATAAGCATTAATTCCCGGGAAGAAGCTAATCTGGATGATAATGTAAGAAGAATTAGAGATGTAAGCGGATTCTTTTTTACTGGTGGGGACCAACTTAGAATAACCAGCATTCTTGGAGGTACCAAAGTATATGAAGCGTTGTTGCGTTCATTTAATCATGGAACGCCTGTAATTGGAACCAGCGCAGGTGCTTCGGTTATGTGCAGCACCATGATTGTTGAAGGCAACAGTAATGATGCGGCCAGGAAATGCACATTGAAGATGGCCCCCGGTTTGAGACTATTGGAAGGGGTAATCATCGATCAACATTTTGATCAACGGGGAAGGCTGGGCCGATTGTTATGCGGCATAGCTGAGAATCCTGGAATTTTAGGTATCGGTATCGATGAAGATACGGCCATCAGAGTTTATCCGGAAGAATATTTCGAGGTTCTCGGGAATAACGCAGTAACAGTTATTGACGGCAGATCTATAAAAAGCACCAATGTTTCCGAACTCGAGCCAGATGAAATTTTAACCATAACCAATGCCAGTCTTCATGTTTTATCTAAAGGTTATGGTTTTGATTTTAAAAGACGGGAATTAATAACCATTAATTAATAATTGTTATCATAGGGGGATATAAACCAATGGAAGTGGTTAATATGCGCAATTATAGCGGTAGGAATATATACAGCCATAAACCTGTTGTTAAGATGATAGTGAAATTAGGTGATTGGGCTGAAATCACCACCAATGAGATTGCCAATTTTAATGATAGATTATTAAGCTGTTTCCCTGGTTTAGGCAGCCACCACTGTTCACCCGGTTATGAAGGTGGATTTGTGCAGAGACTTAAGGAGGGCACCCTGGTATCTCATGTTACTGAGCACCTGGCTCTTGAGCTGCAATGCATCCTGGGCTATGATGTCTATTTCGGCAAAACCCGCCTGATAAAGGAGCCTGACAGATACTGTATTTTATATGAGTATATAGATGAGAGTTGTGCCTTGGAGGTAGGCAATGTCGCCGCGGAAATAGTATTAGCTTTGGCTCGGAACGAAGCTATTGCTATTGATAAAGTATTAAAGCGCTTGCAGCAAATTTCATTTGATTCCAAGCTGGGCCCCAGTACTCAAGCTATTTATGATGAAGCGAGGCGGCGTCATATACCGGTTAGACGGCTGGGCAGGGACAGTTTATTGCAGCTTGGCTATGGCAAATATATGCGTTTTATTGAGGCCTCCCTACCTGGTAACACAAGTAGTATTGCAGTCGATTTGGCAAAGAATAAGCAAATGGTTAAGGATTTATTAAAAGAAAATAATATTCCAGTGCCTTGCGGGGGAATTGTAGATTCAGAGGATGGGGCTGTGGTTTTGGCGGGACAAATAGGCTATCCCATCGTGGTAAAGCCCTGGGATGCCAACCAGGGAAAAGGAGTTACCAGTAACATCAAAGATGAAAACATGTTGCGGAAGGCTTATCGCCTGGCAAATTCCTTTGCTAAACGTATTATAGTTGAGAAATATATCCGGGGGAAAGATTATCGCATTTTAGTTGTGGGTAATAGGGTCGCAGCGGTGGCAGAACGGACAGCTCCATATGTAATAGGCGATGGACTTCATTCTATTTCTGAATTGGTGGCAGAGGAAAATAAAAATCCCAACAGGGGGATAGGTCATGAGAAACCGTTAAGCAGAATTTTTTTAGATTCAGTAGCCAAAGAGTTCCTGGCCCGGTCTGGATTAGACGAAAACGCCGTTCTTAAAGCCGAAGAACCAGTCTATCTCAGGGAAAATGGAAACCTAAGTACAGGGGGGAGTGCCCGTGATTGTACCCGGGATATTCATCCTATAAATAAGGAATTGGCCATTAAGGCAGCTAAAGTAATAGGACTGAAAGTAGCCGGGATTGATATGGTTACGGAAAATATCTCTGAGCCATTAACACTGCAGAATGGAGCAATAATTGAAGTAAACGCCGCGCCAGGTCTCAGAATGCATCTATATCCAAGCAAAGGTGAGGGCAGAAATGTAGCAGCCGATATTCTTGATCAAATGTATCCCGCAGGAACCATGTCTTCGATTCCCGTAATATCAATAACAGGTACCAATGGTAAGACTACCGTTGCCAGGCTGATTCGGCATGTTTTATCATTTGCTGGCCAAGAGGTTGGCATGACCTGCTCTAGTGGAACCTATATAGGAAAAGAATGTATCGCGGAAGGTGATAATACCGGACCGCTTAGTGCGCAATCCATACTTTACAATAGGGATGTTGAGGTTGCAGTATTGGAAACGGCCAGAGGCGGAATTATTCGAAGAGGTTTAGGATATGATCTGGCCGATGTTGGAGTCATTACAAATATTAGTGAGGATCATTTGGGAATGGACGGTATTGATACTTTGGAGGATATGGCTTTTGTTAAATCTTTAGTCGTTGAGGCAATAAAACCAGATGGTTATGCGGTTTTAAACGCAGATGACGGGATGACGGATCATATTATCCGCAAAGCCAGCTGTAATAAAGTGCTATTTTCCTTGCATAGGGATAATATATTGCTTGAACGTCACATCAAGCAGAACAGTACGGCAGTAGTGGTTGAAGAGGGCCTTATTGTCATATATCAAAACAAAATTAGAGATGAAATCGTGAGCATTAATGAAATACCTATAACTTATAAAGGAAAAGCTATTTGCAATATTGAAAATTCATTGGCGGCGGTGGCCAGTCTTTCTGCTTTCGGTCTTGCAAAAAATGTAATCAGGTTAGGGTTAATGTCTTTTACCCCTGATCCAATTGCTAATGAGGGCAGGTTCAATCTTTTTGATATGGGGAGTTTCCGCATACTACTTGATTATGGACATAACTACAGTGCTTATAAATCGGTGATGCAATTTATTAATAATATGAATGCTGCAAGACTGGTCGGTATCATAGGTGTTCCTGGGGATCGGCTTGATAGAACAATTTTTGATATAGGCCAAATTTCCGGGCAAGCATTTTCCAAACTTTATATTAAGGAGGATGGGGATCTTAGGGGAAGATCAGCTGGTGAGGTGGCTGGCATTTTATATAATGGAGCTGTTAGTGGCGGGGCTGATAGTGGGAACATGGAGATTGTTCTATCGGAAACAGATGCTTTACAGGCTGCTATTAACAATGCATTAGCAGGAGACCTGATTGTAATGTTCTACGAAAAATTTGATAAAGCTTATGAATTGATAGAGTCATATATTAAGGGACAACCCCAGCCAATATCATTGCTACCTAAAACGGATACCTGCTATATTTACCAATCCATTTGCTAAATACTGCTGACCCCCATGACTAGAGGGTAAAAGCACCGATGGAAAGTGAATCCAACTGTTCTTGAATAGTAAGATTGCACCTGGTATATAACCCTTTACCCCTTACCCCTCGCTTTTCTTGCTAATTGTTTTTATTGATTAACTCTGCTTTTTAACCGCAGTATAAGAAAAATTTCTTATTGCCTTGGAACTGTCGGCGTGGTATTCTTGATATGTAGTACGGTAGGCTGAACAATAAAATGGTAGTATGGTAGGATGGTGGGAAATATTAGCAATGGGTAATCTTGTCATTGGTGATCTTCTTCGCTGATGGCTTTTTTGCTTTCTCACCCTTCGCCCGCAGAAGGAGGAATCTTAAATGATTATTGTAATGGAAAGAAATGCGCCGCCGGAACAGCTTCAAGTGGTAAAAGAGAGACTGCAGGACAAAGGGTTTAAGGTTCATCTATCCCAGGGGGTGGAAAGAACCATAATCGGTGCCATTGGGGATAAAACTCCAGCACTTATGGAACTGTTCGAGACCATGCCCGGGGTGGAAAAAGTGGTACCCATAATGCAACCTTTCAAGATGGCTTCGCGGGAATTTCAAGCGGAACAGAGTATAATAAAGGTGGGAAATACTGAAATCGGCAGTGGACAAGTACAGATTATAGCTGGTCCCTGTGCGGTGGAAAGCCGGGAAAAATTCCTGGAAATAGCTAGATTAGTGAAAGAAGCGGGAGCCACTATGCTCCGGGGAGGAGCATTTAAACCCCGGACTTCACCCTATTCCTTCCAGGGTCTGGAAAAGGAAGGTTTGGAGATACTGGCGGAGGCCCGCGCTCTTACAGGCTTGCCGGTGGTTACGGAGATAATGGATACCCGTTTGATTGAGATGGTGTCCGCTTATGCCGACATCCTGCAAGTGGGTGCCAGGAATATGCAGAACTTTTTTTTGCTGCGTGAACTAGGCAAGGTTAATAAACCGATCTTATTGAAAAGGGGATCTTCCGCTACTATTGAAGAATGGATAATGGCAGCCGAATACATTATTTCCAGCGGCAATAATCAGGTGATTATGTGTGAGCGGGGAATTCGAACCTTTGAAAACTACACGCGTAATACCCTTGACCTTAGTGCCGTACCGCTTATCAAGCAGCTAACCCATCTACCGGTTATGGTTGATCCCAGCCACGGGACCGGCAAATGGAAACTGGTGGAACCGATGGCTATGGCGGCAGTGGCGGCAGGATGTGATGCCATAATGGTTGAAGTTCACCAGAATCCCAGTGAAGCCCTTTCCGATGGACCGCAATCGCTAACACCGGAGCGTTTCGAGACGATGGTAAGTAAAATCAGAACTATAGCATCAAGCCGGGGATAACATTCATCAAGGCAGGGGATATCTATGATGCAAGCTGATGTTTTAATAGTAGGTGTAGGCCTTATCGGAGGTTCTTTAGGATTAGCTCTCAAGGACTCGCCTTTGGTTCACCGAATATTGGGGTCTGATCGGGATACCGCCAGCCTGGATAAGGCGCTGGAAATGGGAGTTATTGATCAGGCCGTTTCCCTGGAAGAGGGAGCCAGGCAGGCCCGGCTTGTTTTCTTATGTACCCCTTTGAGATTTTATCCGGAAATAATTAATAGAATAAGACCCCATCTTAAGCCGGGAAGCATTGTTAGTGATGTAGGCAGTACCAAGGAGGAGGTCTGCCGATTGCTGGCGGATTTACCGGAAGGAATCTGGGCTATAGGGGGTCATCCTATGGCTGGTGCGGAAACCAGGGGGCTGCAAGGGGCTGATCGCTATTTGTTTGAAAATGCCGTTTATGCTCTAACCCCTCTACCGGGCGTCCCGGCTCCTGTACTAGATTTCATGGTGGAATTGCTGCAAAGCACCGGAGCCAGAATCCGATTTATGGAAGCCACCTTGCATGACCAACTGGTGGCTACGGTAAGTCACATTCCTCACCTTACGGCTGTAGCCCTGGTGGCTTTGACCGAGGGTAAAGCTGAAAATCTAATGATGGCAGCCGGGGGATTCAGGGACACAACTCGTATAGCTTCTTCCAACCCGGAGTTGTGGGAGGATATTCTTTTTTCCAACCGGGAACAAATAGTTCCTCAACTTGACCAGCTTATTTCTTCTTTGGACGTAATCAAAGAGGCACTGGCGGGTGGCGACCATGATAATATACTTGGACTATTACATGAGGCCAAGGCTATAAGGGATAAAATACCCCGTGTTCGACGGGGGCTGATCCCGGATTTTTGCGATATCATCTGTATTGTACCTGACCAGCCCGGTATCATCGGAACCCTGGGCCAGATTCTGGGTCATGAGGGGATAAATATTGTAGACATTGAAATACTGAGGGTTAGAGAAGGTGATGGAGGTACCATCCGCCTGGGGGTTCCCCGGCTGGAAGACGCCGAAAAGGCAGTAATGGCTCTGCAAAGGCAGGGAATTAAAGCCTGGACAAGGTGAAGCAGTGGGATACTCCTCACTTTTGTAACTAATTAACTTTGGTTCTATTGCAAAAACCCCTTTTTGTTGCATAAGGGTTGCATAAATATACAAAGCGAGCGTTGGCGAAGCATGGATGCAACCCCCGGCGAAGGCGAACAGGCGAAAGGGGGCGAGCGACAGGAGGTCGCGAGAGCGCTACCTCCCATGGACGGGAGATTAGCGCGGTACCCCTTGAGCCGCGAGACAAGCCGTAGGTGTTGCCTATGCGTAGACTGCGAGCGGAATATTTATGCAAGCAAATGCATAATTATTACTTTTTGCAGCGGAATTAACTTTGCATTGGGAGGATGAAATGCGCAGGATAAATAGCGTTTCGATGCCATTAAAGGGAGAAATTGTGGTTGATGCGGACAAGTCCATATCTCACCGGGCGGTGATTTTTTCTGCCCTGGCCCAGGGGAAGAGTGTTATTAAAAACTTCTTGCCGGCCAGTGATACCCTTTCATCCTGTTCCTGCCTTCGGCAATTAGGGATAAAGATTGCAACCAGGGATTCCGAGATGCAGGTTTATGGGCGTGGCTTAAGCGGCTTTAGCGAGCCGCATATGGTGCTGGATTGTGGAAATTCCGGCACTACCATGCGACTAATGGCTGGCTTATTATCTGCACAGCCCTTTCTCACGATTCTTAATGGAGATGAATCTTTGAACCAGCGACCGATGAAACGGATTATAGAACCTCTGGGCGTCATGGGAGCTAATATACAAGCACGGCAAAACGGCAATTATCCTCCGCTGGTAATTAGAGGGAGTAGACTTTCCGGCCTGAGCTATCAGCTTCCTGTGGCCAGTGCTCAAGTGAAGTCGGCCCTAATGCTGGCAGCTTTGAAAGCTGATTCGGAAACCCTACTTAGCGAACCACAAAAGTCACGGGATCATAGTGAGCGGATGCTTACAGCCATGGGAGCAGACATTGCTATAAATGGCCAGGAAATAAAGATAAAACCGGGTAAAGAGCTCCAAGCTGCGGAGTTCCTGGTTCCCGGAGATATTTCATCAGCGGCTTTTTTCATGGTGGCTGCTAGCATAATACCAGGCTCCGAGTTACTCATCCGTAATGTGGGGGTAAACCCTAGCCGGGCAGGAATAATTGAGATACTAAACAAGATGGGAGCCCGGATCAAGCTGGAAAATGAGCGGACTATCAGCGGAGAACCCGTTGCCGATCTTATTGTTTCATATTCTCGACTGCAGGCGATTGACATCGATGGTGCCGTTATACCTCGTCTTATTGATGAAATTCCTATCCTGGCGGTAGCCATGGCCCTGGCTGAGGGAGAGTCCACTGTCAGGGGAGCTGCGGAGTTAAGGGTTAAGGAAACGGACCGTATTGCCGCAATTTCTACTGAACTGGCCAAAATGGGTGCGGACATCAGGGAACAGCCAGATGGTTTCGTAATCAAGGGTAAACCGGATTCTCTACAGGGGGCCCGGGTGTCCAGCCAAGGAGATCATCGAATAGCCATGAGCCTGGCAGTTGCAGGATTGGCGGCCAAGGGAGAAAGTATGATAGAGGATTCAGAGGTGGTAAACATTTCTTTTCCCCGCTTTTGGGATTTGCTGAATACTATAAGTTCCTAAAATATCTAAACATGATTCCCCTGCAAAAATCCCTTTTTGTTGCATAAGGGTTGCATAAATATACAAAGCGAGCGTTGGCGAAGCATGGATGCAACACCCGGCGAAGGTGAGTAGGCGAAGCCAAGGAAACACTTATTCATGCAAATTTACTTCCACTGCGCCGGGGCTTATGCTAGAATATAGAGGAAGATTTTTGGGTGGTTTGATGATGAAGATTGCTATTGACGGACCGGCCGGTGCGGGTAAAAGCACTGTAGCTAAGACCTTGTCACAATTAATGTCATATATATATATTGATACTGGAGCTATGTATCGGAGTCTTACCTGGAAAGCACTGCAAACGGGGACAAATCTTAATGACGAAAAAGCCCTCTATGAGCTCGCCGAAAATACTAATATCTATTTCCAAAAAGATGATTCTCCTCAACAAAAGGTTTTCTGTGATAGCTTTGATGTAAGCGAGGAAATACGTTCACCTCGGGTTAGTTCGTTTGTTTCCAAGCTGGCGTCCTATCCATCTATTAGAGAATTGATGGTAAAACGGCAGAGGGAAATGGCCCGTAATCATTCAGTGGTCATGGATGGAAGGGATATCGGAGAGTGTGTATTACCAGATGCTAATTACAAGTTATTTTTAACAGCAAGTATTGAGGAAAGAGCCCGCCGCCGTTTGAAAGAAATGAATTCTCAAGGATACGAAGAACAGCTCGAATCAATAAAAAATGAGATTGCAAAACGTGACGAAGATGATGCGCGGCGGGACATGGGAGCTCTCAAAGTATTGCCGGATTCTATTGTGATAGATACCAGTAATATGACAATTGAACAGGTTGTAGAGAGGATTCTATCCGTTATCCGGGAGGACTAGGATGCTATATTCATTTCTTAGGCTTATCGCTCAGGTTCTATTTTTCCTGTTTGGTTTGAAATCAGAAGGATTACACAATATAGCGGAAAAAGGTCCTTTAATACTGGCCGCCAACCATGTTAGTTACTGGGATGCTATCGTGGTGGCCGCCGCAGTAAAACGTCCGATTAATTTTATGGCCAAAGCCGAATTATTTGATTATCCTTTACTGGGGTATTTTGTAAAAAAACTTAATGCATTTCCCGTTAGAAGAGGTATTGCGGATAGAAATGCCATAAAAAAGGCCCTTTTGGTTTTAGAGGAGGAAAAAGTCCTGGGTATATTCCCCGAAGGGATGAGAAACTTAAAGGGGGAAGACCTGAAAGCCCAGGCGGGAGTAGCTATGATTGCTCTTAAATCAGGAGCTCCAGTAGTACCTGTGGCCTGCATAGGTACTAACAGGATACTACCCCTGGGAT
>NZ_JAQVZX010000150.1 GCF_028707975.1 Syntrophomonas sp. | reverse complement strand
TCATATATCATCAGGTCGGTCTCTTCACAAAAGGCTTTCAGATGCGGATCAACACAGGAGTAGTGTTCTGTATCGGTTATGTAACAGCAGGAGCGGCCATCGTAATCCAGGCGGTAAGCCAGGCTGCCGTTGGGGTGGTTGGTATGTACCGTACGCAGGCGTATCTGCTCCCCTAGATCCAGTTCGCTCCCACTGTCCAACTCATGAAATTCAATGCTGGCTCCCATCTCCCCCAGGCTTACCGGGAAATGCTGGTAGGTCATTTGACCCTTCATTAAATCGGCAAAAGTTGAGTTTACCTTGCTCGGGCCATAGAGAATGAAGCGATTCCCCTTTATGAAAGCCGGGGCAAAAAAGGGGAAACCCTGGATATGATCCCAGTGGGTATGGGAAATGAAAATTTCCCCGCTTATTTGGCTTGGGCTTTTCAATAAATGCTGTCCCAGGTGATGAATCCCGGTACCGGCGTCCATAATAAAGAGACGCTGGCCAATCTGTACCTGCACACAGGAAGTATTCCCGCCATACTTAATAGTATGGGGACCCGGTACAGGAAGTGAACCTCTGACCCCCCAAAAAGTAATTTCAAAATCGCTTTTTGTCACTTCCCCAAAAACTCCTCCCGTAACTTGATATGGTTGTCTCCTTGGAATCCAAAGCGTTAGTAATGGGAAATAGTATGAAGAAAATGTCAATCTTGCTTCCAAGGTAAAAATTTTATTATAAAAGGATAATAACATAATAAAAGATATATGAATATAGCAGCTAACGGCTGGCTGAGCAGACGATGTCCAGCAGTTGCCCCTCCAGACGCAGGAATTCCGGGGAGGAAAAGCTGCGCATCTCTCCCAGGGCGACCGGAAGTTCACGAGCAATGACTGAGGGGGCGGGGGAGAGGATTATAATCCTGTCGGCCAGAAAAAGGGCTTCTTTTAAATCATGGGTGACCGCAATAATGGTGAAGTGTTTTTCCTGCCAGTGGAGATTGATGTCCTTCATAATGCTG
This sequence comes from Syntrophomonas sp., assembly GCF_028707975.1. Classification (GTDB taxonomy): domain Bacteria; phylum Bacillota; class Syntrophomonadia; order Syntrophomonadales; family Syntrophomonadaceae; genus Syntrophomonas. The sequence continues at coordinate 2,631 of NZ_JAQVZX010000150.1, read as the reverse complement.
GTTTTTACCGGTAGATCCAGGGAGGAAAAAGCTTCATCCAGAATGAGCAAATCCGGTTCCACCAGCAAAGCCCGGGCCAGGTTAACCCTTTGCTGCATTCCGCCGCTCAATTGGGCGGGAAAGTACCCGGCAAAACCACTCAGGCGAAGTTTCTCCAGAATACCGGAAATATCCCCCTTATCGTTGACAAAAAGGAGGTTGTCCTCTACTGTTCGCCAGGGAATCAGCCGTGGTTCCTGGAAAACGAAGCCCATTTGCTGCGAACTCAGCTCTATTTCTCCTGAAGAAGGTTTTTCCAGTCCCGCAATCAAGCGTAAAAAAGTTGTTTTGCCTGAACCGGAAGGCCCCAATAAAACGATCCGCTCCGATTCCTGGATAGTCAGGTTCCAGTTGTTTAATACGGAGAGAGCACCAAAGGATTTATGCAAAGACCTTACTTCTAAACGGGCACCCATAGTTTAGAAAGCCTCCCTGTTCCCATTTTAATCAGTCTCTCGGTTATAATGCCCAGCAATACGGCCAGGAGGGTATAAGCATAAACGGAAGGAGTATCAACAAAGCTACGAGCATCGAATATTTTTAGGCCCAGGCCGCTGTCTCCACAAAGATACTCTGCTACCAGTATAACCTTCCAGGCCTGCCCCAGGCTAACATCTATAATGGCTACAATAAAAGGAAGCAAGGAACCCAGGTAGATATCATGCATGATTTTCCTGGCCGGCACTTGATAAAGCCGGGCCATTTCCAGAAGCTTCTTATCCAGGTTGCGCACTCCGGATACAGTAGTAAGAACAGCTATGGGTAAAATAGACAAAAAGGCAATAAGTACGGGACCTTGCCAGTTCCTGCCCCAGGTAAAAAGGACCAGAGAAAGCCACGAAATAACCGGTACCGCCTGAATAACCATAACGATTGGCCGCGACATATCATACAAGGGTTCAAAGAGCCCGATAATCAAGCCCAGGGGCAGTCCCAAGAGCAAAACCAGGCCCAGGGCCATTAAAACCTTCCAGGCGGTTTGCAGCCCGGCCAGCAGAGTAGCCGGGCTGAGCAGCAACTGTAAGAAAATATGAAAGGTCTCTCCTGGAGTCGGCACAATAATACTCTTGTCCAAAACTACGGCCAGTAATTGCCACAAGAGGATAAAGACTATGATACCTGCGAGTGAGCGCAGTCCGGTTTTCATGAAGAATAAAAACCTTTATCCGGGAGTTTGGGTGTACCCTGGGGATAAAGCTCTTTCATTTTCTGCAGGTAGAATTCCACTTCCGGCCGTGACTTGCTGCTGTCGATGAATTCAAATTCGATGCGGCTCAGGGCTTTTTTCATTACCGGTTGCGGTATAGTAGGTAAAGTCTCGGCAGCAACAGCCAGGGCCTGGTCTACATTTTCGTTGCTCCAACGGGTGGAATCAGCAAAAATTCGGGCCAGTTCCTTAGTCTCCCGCGGGTATTTTTCCTGAAAATCACCGGCTACAAAAAGCCCGGCAACCGGGATTCTTTCCGGTTTACCCGTACTCTCGCCCCAGTACTTCTGGAAATCGAGAACAATTCTCCCGCTGTCACCGCTCATGGCCAGGGTAACGAAAGGTTCGGGCAAAGCCGCAAAATCAACCTTGCCAGCTTTGAACAGGGCCACTATCTCCTGAGGTGGAGCATAGAGTATCTTTACATCCTGATCGGGCTCTATTCCTTCCTTACTTAAGGCCGCTCGCATTATAACATCGGCGGTCTGTCCCCGGCCGTGAGCGGTATAAACCCTTTTGCCCGTCAGGGACTTCCAGCCCTCAAAAGGGGTGTCTTGGGTTGCCAGCAAATAAAAAACCTTCCACTCATGAACCCCCAGCATCTTGATATCGATTCCGCGGGCATAAATATTAGCGGCAGTGCTGATGGGCAATACCGCAAAATCCGCCTTTTTGGAGGCTAAAAGGGCCACTGCCTCATCAGTATCCTTCCAATACTGGAGTTTAATGGGCATATCGCTTTTTACCTGCTGGGAGCTAATGCCGGCTACCGGAATCACCGTAGGGCCCAGCGGGTTAATCAGGGTGATTTGAGCCGGTGGTTCCGGATCCAATCCGCCATGTTTCCAGAAAAGTAAGCCACCGGCCAGAAGCAGAACGAGAATCAGCAACCATACTCCTTTTTTCATTGACGAAAACCTCCTTTGTGTTTTTTGGTTATTATATTATATTTTGCAATATTTTGCTCAAAATACAGTAAAGATTCCACTACAAAAAGTTATTAATATTCATTGGCTTGTATAAATATATCGCTCAACTCCCTTAAAAGCGACCGAAGGGAGCATCAGTAGTGCCCGATAGGGTGCAACCTTAAAAGCGACCGAAGGGTATGTAGGGAACGACCCCCGTGTCGTTCCGAATCAGGCACAACAACCTTAATAGCGACTGCAAAGCATTGTAAGGGCGGTCTTCGACCGCCCGCTTTCACCATCGACAGCGTTTTGTATATTTATTCAACCCTTATGCCACAAAAGGGGTTTTTGCAGTGGAATCAATAAAATATATCAGAAGAACTATCCCCATGATATATGATATATTTTTATAGTAGAATACTAAAAACAGCCTGAAATCCTGTCGAATCTTATCCAGGCTTTTAAGGAGGATTA
>NZ_JAQVZX010000149.1 GCF_028707975.1 Syntrophomonas sp. | reverse complement strand
AACAGAATAAAAAGGATCTGACGGAGATTTTGGTTGCTCATAATATCCCCTATGTGGCTCAGACTGCTCCTGTAGGCAATTTCCGGGATCTGCACAGCAAGTCTTATAAAGCCATTTATACTGAGGGCCCTTGCTTTTTGAACATATTGTCCCCATGTCCTCGCGGATGGGACTACCCCATGGCTATGCTGGCGGAGATCATTAAGCTGGCCGTGGATACCTGCGTCTGGCCCCTTTACGAAGTAGAGGAGGGAGTATGGCGTCTGAGCTATATACCGAAGAAAAAGCTGCCCGTGGAGGACTTTCTCCGCCCTCAGGGTAGATTCCGCCACATGTTCCAGAAAGGCAATGAGTGGATGATTGAAGAAGCACAGAGCTATGTGGATCAAAAATGGGAACGCTTACTGGAACATACCGGTGCTTAAGTTACTGCAGAGATTGGAAGTAAATCCTAAAATATGGTATGATAGCTGTAAAAGGGGGGTTGCCTGTGGAACAAACCATGTTTACTAATGAGGTCATTTTATCCTGGCTTCAGTATTTTTCAAAGAACGCCCCGATTAACCTGGCAAAACTGAAGATGCTGGACATTACCGGGAAGAATAAGAACCTGATTCCAACCGTTATGAGCAACCGGGCAGTGCTGGTTTTTACGGATGCCGGACATCCGGATATCTTCTACGACATGTGGAATGCGGAACTGGGGGACTGTGATATATGGTACAATGAGGGCTCAGATCCAACCGGCGAGATTAAGCACGACAAGGTCTCAGACATGATTAACCGCGGGATTAATGCCTCTGCAGCTATGTTGATTCTGAATCCTAATGCTGCCACGAATTATCATATAGGTATGGAGAACAGCCGTTTCTCCTGCGGCTCGGTGCAGTATGTATGCCGTGAAGTTCGGGCGGTTATAATAAATAAGCTCAATCTGGGGGACCAGGATAATATATGTATAATCTCAGGTGAAAGCATCGCGGTGGAGGCCGCTATGATTGCTGCTGAGGGCAGTGTTATTGCGGTGGAATATGACCGCTGGGATCGGAATACCATGCAAGAAAATGTTAATAAATTTGGCCTGAACAATGTTACCATCGTTGAGTCTCTGGAAAATGGTATCCCGGATAAGCTGCCGGTGCCGGATATAGCCTTTATAGTAGGTTCTCCAAGGATAGGCAGCGAAATAAAGACTCTTTTGTCCATCAATCCCCTTATGGATTTTGTGATCTATACCCTGGACTTCGAAATTTTAATGTCCCTGCCTGCTTTGTTTCGGGAGAACGGCCTGGAGCGAACTGAAACCATCCATGTAGCGGTATCGCGAGTCAATAGCAAAAAAATGCTGGAGCCATTTCCAGCTCCCTGGCTTATTTCTGGCAGAAGCATAAAAGGATAGTATCAGATTTACTGCTGGTAAAGGTCAAATTATGACAGCATATCCGACAGCATGAAAAAGCCCTGAAGCCATAATTTAGAGCTTATTGGTCAAATAATCCCGGTCGCCGGCCCCGGTTTTTCTGGACTTACTGGTCGGGGAGGGAAAGGAGAAATCGGGGTCAAATGCGATAGAATCCCCATTGTTTCCAGGTCCAATTACTATATTCTTTTCCCAAAATTATAGGTCGCCCAGCACAATAGGTACTGTAAAAGCCTTCCTCTATGGCTAAAAAAGTTTTACCGGAAGGGTCTTTCTCGACGGTAAAACTCTTAATTGGCCGGTCCAGAGCAGATGAACACCAGCGGGGTATTAATTTATTTTCAATCAGTTGATATACAAATAAATGACAGCTATAGTTATTCTCCTCTCGCTCATACCATAACGGCTTATGGCGGTCAAAGCTGCCCCGTTTCCACAGCACCATAATCAGCTCCGGGTTTCCATCTCCGGTTGCATCATCCAGAGCAAAAGATTGAACATTCCATTCCGGTGGGGAACTCCAGTCGATACCATCTGGCTGAGTAACAGTCAGTTTTCCCCGAGTGAGATGATAAATTTCCATAATGCCATCATGATTCAGGTCATAAGTTGCATATTGTTCCGGTTTGTTTAAAAAGAAAAGGAAAGCTAAAAGCAGTAGCATGAATACTACTGCTTTTATAGCAACAATTTGTTTCCGCATAACTAGCTTCATCTAATTAGAAACCTGGGGAAATTTTATAGAAGCAGTGCCCTTTATGCGATAATTAGCCGTCCATTCCGGAAGGGCCGGGGCTTTATCGTTATATATCATCTCTTGCCACTTCTGGTCAGTTAACCGGTCTGCTGCATTCCAGGGGAATTCATAGTAGGAGTATACCCCACCTTTGACTATCCGCAAAGTACCGGCAACCGGTACTACCGCATAAATATTATCTACATAACCGGTACCAACCTCCAGAACCTCGGCCGGAGGGTTGGTAGCCACATCGGCAATCAGCATAGCGGGGAAGTCGGAAATTTGCGAGCGGCTTTCCAGGCCATCGCCTCGGTAAACCTCATACCAGAAATGTTCCAGCTGTCCGCCAAAAGTACGAATCAGTTCGTATTCTTCCTCAGTCAGGGCTTTATTAGCCAATTCTTTTTCGGAAATAACCTTCAGTTGCAAAACCAGTTCATAAAGTTGATCCATGTTTTGGCTGTCCTTTTGATCAATTAAACCACGCATTTTCAAACCGTCACGGGTCATGGCGGTTAGGGAAGCCAGGCGGGCATACAGGTGAGGATTGGGCTCAACATAACCCCGGTCATCAATTTCCTCCATGCCACCGCCGCCCATTTCGGCATAATTTTGTTTGGTATACAGGATAGTATCATGCTTTAACTCGGCCCAGCTGCCCAAAAAAGTTGCCAGTTCTTTATGATTCCAGGCCTCATTAAGCATGAAAGAAGGATAACCATCGGGTTTATCTACGGTAAGCGGCAGCAAAGTATATAACCATGACCAGTACAGGTTTTGGTGCCACTCATCATTAAGTCCGGCAATATATTTTTGCATTTTTGCCATATTGGTGCTGTATTTTTTAAACTCAAAATCACCTTGATTTTTCAATATAGTTTCGGCGGTGTCCGAGCCCATGGCAGCGGGAACATCAAGACCGCTGGGCAACATACGCCGTTCACCCGCCGGGTTTTCTGTCACCTCGCGATAAATTAAATGCTGAAAAATTTCAGCATCTAGAGTATATCTTTGTCCCATAAAGCGAAATCCTAAGACTTCCTTATCCCGATCCGGTTGAATAGTAGCATCAAAAATTGGAATCGAATTTATAACCGGCGCTTGCAAATCCTTGGCTAATTGCCGAAACTTATCAAAACCCTGGATATCCTCGGCTATCTTCTTAGGAGTTAGATTCTTGCCATAAGCCTGTTCCAGCAATTCGATATACTGGTGATAACCAATATCATCGCTCTTGCCCACCATAAAATCAGTAGTTGTATAGATTTTTTCCCACTCCCGGGCACCAATACCATTATTTAAAGCCAGGGTCATGAGAATAGCCGAACGAGTCTCATCAGCATCTTTTAAACGGAAGGTAATACGTCCGTACCACATCATACTTTGAAAATACTCTTTCAAATCATCCGTTTTAGCATAATGACCACGGGGAATATACTGGGTATAATCTTCTTTTAAACCTTCTATCAGATCCGGTTTGGTTCCCATGGCCATAACCGGTGACAGTTCAGTAGAATCAT
>NZ_JAQVZX010000148.1 GCF_028707975.1 Syntrophomonas sp. | reverse complement strand
TGTCCAGAACAACCCCCATGAATCTATACTATCCCAGAGTTTATGCATGGAACTCAGGCTGATTTTAGAGTATTATAGTATTTAGTTTGCTGGTCTATGCAACAATTGCAAAATAAACTGGCATGCTTAAATGGTCGGCGATTTTTCCTTTATATTTCAGCTTGAGAGCTGGCCATAGCAAAGGTATGGTGAAAAAATGAGGGTTCTGGGAATTGACCCCGGTACGGCCACAACGGGTTATGGCCTGATTTGCTCGGAAGCGGGACGAGTTAAAGCAATTACATATGGTACTATAGTTACCCCCGCTCAGATGGAGATGCCCCTGAGACTACAGCAGATCCATAAAGAACTGGAATCTTTATTGATGGAATATAAACCTGATGCGGTAGCGGTGGAGGAAATATTTTTTAACCACAATTCCAAAACAGTAATCACTGTAGCTCAGAGCCGGGGAGTGATTTTGATGACGGCAGCGGCTGCCGGGATGCCGGTGGCGGAATATACTCCTCTTCAGGTCAAGCAAGCGGTGGTGGGTTATGGTAAGGCGGAAAAGAAGCAGGTGCAACTTATGGTGCAAAAGATTCTGACCTTGCAGGAATTACCCCGCCCGGATGATGCTGCTGATGCTCTGGCTGTTGCTATTTGCCACCTGCATTCCTACCGTTTGTCTTATTTAGCAGGGAGTTCAGCGGCGAAGGCCGGAGAAAAAAGATAGCGTTGTACAACCGGTAAAAAATCAACCGATGAATTTATATTTGAACTGACTCAAAAAACATTGAAATAGAACTACAGGTGATCATGCTATTGCTAATAATAATTATCGCATCAAAGATTTACACTGCCTGCTACAGCTTATTTGTTGGAATGGAGGCTATATATGATTGCATTTCTTAAGGGTGCTGTTTTTGAACGGCGACCGGACAGTATTATAGTTGATGTCAATGGGGTAGGTTATGAGGTAAATATTCATTCCCGTCTTTTTCCTCGTTTACCGCAAAAAGATGAGCCCATACTTATCCACACCTTCTTGCAGGTACTGGAAAATGAGTTCAAGCTCTTTGGTTTTCTTGACCAGGACGAGCTCAGGCTTTTTAAGACCTTGCTCACGGTTTCCGGGATAGGAAGCAAGGGAGCCCTGGCGGTGCTTTCAACCATGGAACCGCTGACCTTTTACCGGGCGATAGCCAGTCAGGATGAAAAGACCCTGGTTCGCATACCGGGTGTGGGTAAAAAGACCGCCCAGAGGATGATTTTCGAGCTGCAGGATAAAGTTCCGGAATTAAAGCTGGTCGGGGTGGAAAAGGAGCAGCGACCGCAGCTGGATGAGCTTATGGAGGCCCTGGAAATACTGGGCTATAGCCGTAGTGAAGTCCTGCCAACGATTATGGATCTGGCTAAGAATGAGCAATTGGGGAATAGTGTGGAGAAAAATATAAAGATGGTACTGAAGACCAAAGCGCAGGAAATGAAACGCTAAAAAGGGGGGAGTATGCTGGAAGAGAGACTTATTTCTTCTCATCTACTGGCCGAAGATGACAACAGTGAAAACACAATACGGCCCGGGCGCTTATCCGAATATATTGGACAGGAAAAGGTAAAGGAAAATGTAGAGGTATTTATCACTGCTGCGCGGGAGCGGAAGGAAAGCCTGGATCATGTCCTTCTCAGTGGTCCCCCGGGACTGGGCAAGACTACTCTGGCCAGTATAATAGCCAACGAAGTTGGCAAGCCCATCCGTAAGACTTCGGGGCCAGCTATTGAGAGGCCGGGAGACCTGGCAGCAATTCTCACCAATCTGGAACCAGGCGAAGTTTTGTTTATTGATGAAATTCACCGGCTGAACCGTAATGTGGAAGAGATAATGTACCCGGCCATGGAAGATTATGTGATTGATATTATTATCGGCAAAGGCCCGGCGGCCCGCACTCTGCGCCTGGACCTGCCGCCATTTACCTTGATCGGGGCCACTACCCGTCCCGGGCTTTTAAGTTCACCCTTGCGCGACCGTTTTGGCATAAGCTGTCGGCTGGATTTCTATACTCCGCTTGAGCTTGGTGAGGTAATCCTCCGGGCAGCCCGAATACTGGAGATTAGTCTGGATAAGGAAGGAGCCGCAGAAATAGCCGGGCGTTCCCGGGGCACACCGCGGGTAGCCAATCGTTTGTTGCGGAGGGTAAGAGACTACGCTGTTGTCAAGGGTAATGGAAATATCGATTTTTCTCTGGCCAAATGGGCTTTGGAAATGCTGGAAATAGATGAATGTGGACTAGATGTAATGGATAGAATGATTCTGGAGGCAATTATCGGAAAGTTCAGTGGGGGACCGGTAGGCTTGGATACCCTGGCTGCTTCAGTTTCCGAAGAATCTGATACCATTAGCGATGTTTATGAACCCTATCTCTTGAAGTTGGGCTTTATCCAGAAGACTCCCCGGGGGAGGATGGCTACCGAGCACGCCTACCGTCATCTGGGCTATCCGGTAAAAGGGAATTTGCAGGTAAAAGGGCTGTTTTCGGATGAATAGGCAGTCCGCTTATTGGGGGTAAAGGCATGAGCAAAGTATTGTTGCATATTTGTTGCGGGCCTTGTGCCAGTTATCCCGTTCCGCGTTTGCGGGAGGAGGGCTACGAGCTGATGGGTTATTTCTATAACCCCAACATCCATCCCTTTACGGAATACCAGAAAAGAAAAGAAGCCCTGGAGGAATATGCTCAGAAGGTTGCCCTAAAGGTTGTTTTCGAGCCGGACTACAAGCCGGCTGACTATTTTCATAATATTACCTACCGGGAAAGCCGCCGCTGTTTATTGTGTTACCAAATGAGATTGGAACAGGCAGCCCGTGTTGCCCGCAAAGGGAAATTCGATTACTTCACCACCACCCTGCTGGTCAGCAAGTACCAGAAACATGAATTAATCAGGGAAATAGGGGAAGCTATAGGGGAGAAGTATGAGGTGCCTTTCTTGTACCGGGATTTTAGAGAGGGTTTCCGGCAGACCGGGATTATATCGCGGGAAATGGGGCTGTACCGCCAGCAATATTGCGGTTGTCTCTACAGTGAAATGGAGCGTTACCAGCCATCCCGCAAGAAATCTTGATATAAGGTACTCCACTGCAAAAACCCCTTTTGTTGCATAAGGGCCCGGCACTCAATAAAACGCTTACTTAATTTAGTAAAAATTTAAACCCTGAGTGCTGTACCACAACCAATGATGAAAGTGAGTTAGTAGGGGCTTGAATAGTAAGATGTAGTAGGAAATAACTTAACTCCCTCACCCCTTACCCCTCACTTTCCTTAATAATCAAAGGTGAAAGAAAGATGGAAAATATGGCCCGTCTGGTATTGACCTTGATAATAAATATTTGGAGCCGCAGATAAATGCTACACGACAAAAATGAAGATATTTACCGCCTTTCCACCTATCACTATGACTTGCCCCCGGAGCTAATTGCCCAGTATCCGGCGGAATACCGGGATAGTTCCCGTTTGCTGGTTCTGGACCGAGAGAGCGGAGATTTAAAAGACCGGGTCTTTAAGGATATAGGTCAGTACCTGAAAAAGGGGGATGCTCTGGTATTGAATGAAACCCGGGTTATTCCGGCGCGCTTTTTTGCCTATAAAGAAAGCGGGGCCCGGGTGGAAATACTACTTCTAAAAAAGCTTGGTGATGATTGGGAAGCTTTGGT
>NZ_JAQVZX010000147.1 GCF_028707975.1 Syntrophomonas sp. | reverse complement strand
CAGCGGATGATGTGCTGGAAATAAGGCGTCTTTTGGAGCGGCGGGATGCCGACATAGATATAATAGCCAAGATTGAAAGCCAGCAAGGGGTAGAAAACCTGGAAGACATTATCAAAGTAGCTGATGGAATAATGGTAGCCAGAGGGGATTTGGGAGTGGAGATACCGGCGGAGGAAGTACCGCTGGTGCAAAAGAACATCATAGAGAAATGCAGTCCCCGGGGAAAGATGGTGATCATCGCCACCCAGATGCTGGATTCTATGATGGTAAACCCCCGTCCCACACGGGCGGAAGTTTCTGATGTAGCCAATGCAATTTTTGATGGTGCCGATGCCATCATGCTTTCAGGAGAAACAGCCGCCGGGAAATATCCGGTTGAGGTAGTCAAGACCATGGCCCGCATAGCTGGGCGGGCGGAAGAAGTATTGCCATACCAGGAAATCCTGCGGCAGAGGAGACTGCAAGGAGAGCTGTCCATAACGGATGCTATCAGCTTTGCCACCTGTGCCACCGCTATGAATTTGAACGCCTCAGCCATAATTACTCCTACCGTAACCGGTCTTACCGCCAGGATGGTAGCCAAATACCGGCCCCAGGCCAGTATTGTCGCCGTTACCACTGAAAAACGGATATTGAACAAGCTAGCTCTGGTGTGGGGCGTCTACCCCCTCTTGATTCCTGAAACCTCCGGCACCGATGAATTATTCGAAGAATCGATAAAAGCTGCCTTAGGGTCTGCCTATATTAACAATGGAGACCTGGTGATATTGACTGCCGGAGTGCCCATCGGTTCCCCAGGAGGTACCAATCTTTTAAAGGTTCATGTTGTAGGCCGAATTCTGGCCCAGGGTATGGGCATAGGCAAAGACCCGGTTACCGGGAGGGTAAGAATAGTAATTTATCCGGAAGACATGGAAAAGATTAAAGACGGGGACATCGTTGTAACCACTAGTGCCGACTGTGCCCTGGCCCCTCACCTGTCCAGAATTGCCGCCCTGGTGGCGGAGGAAGGAGGCCTGACCTCCAATGCGGCCATTATGGGTTTGAATGCTAACATTCCCGTCATTGTAGGAGCCAGAAATGCCACCGGTCTATTGGAGGATGATATGCTGGTCACCCTGGATACCCCTCATGGCCGGGTCTACCAGGGAATTGCCCGAGTACGTTAATAATTTCGGAAGTTTAAACTACGAAAGAGGCAAATTTGGTTCTACTGCAAAGTCCGGAAGCGCGGATTGCCCGCCTTGAAAAAGTAGAATTAGCCTGATTAACCAGGATGATACTATTAATATAGCACAAGACTAATATATCTACCCGGGAAAGTCCGGGCCAGAGAATTGAAATGAGGTATGAGAGGTAGCAGTGTGAATCACACCACTACCTCTTTAAGATTTCTTCTGTGTTATTATCCCATTTTATGGCCGCAGCTTCCGCAGTATTCCCATTCTCCTTTTAACTCACCGCCGCACTCAGTACAACAGCTTTTTAATAGAGCGCCGCAGGATGTGCAGAATTTCAAGTCGTTGCTTTGCTCTTGATTGCAGTTTGGGCATAAACTGAGCATTGGCCGGGCAATCAGATATACCAACCAGCCAATTACGTTGGTGAACAAGGTCAGAATGCCCCAGGCGGCAGCATTAGTTGGCCTCCGGCGGGCATCCTGATAGACCCAGATAGCCAAGAGCAACCAGAAGAGGATAAAGCAAATATGATAAACTCTCATACAAAGCATAGTATAATAACCAAACCGATCCAACTGCTCATTTATGGTAGAACTTACATGATAATTGCCAATTATGTGGTAGAGATTGTTATCCGGGGCCTTATAACTCCCAAAGACCTTGAACATCAAGTTAGGGTTTGACATAACAGTATAACTGTTACTTGGGGGCGGCATTTCAGATTTTTTATAAGCGAAAGGGAGAGGCAGTCCTTTGAACATATTACTCGTAAACATGATTGGGTAAGCAAGACCAACGGCATTGGTATCCTTCGCTGCTATAATGGTGGCATCCTGGTTAATAATGAACAGATCACCAAACTGCTCATGATTGCTTATCAATATCTTCAATTGGTGCTGCAGCACCTCAGGGGTTTCGCCTTTTTGAATAAGTTTTCCCAACTCGGAAATAGAAGGATTAAGCTGTGGGTTTACCGAATCCATTAGCTGCTTTTGTTTAAGGCCACCGAGATAGGCACCGCCCATAGATAAAAGCATCAGAATAATTATGCTTATTATGGTTATGGCGATTTTTCTATTTGCCAAAAGCGTTCCAGGCATTAATGATTACCTCCTTTATTTGACGGTAGTATTGTTAAAAGCAAGGGAGTGGTTAAAAGACCAGTTAAGATTAAATACAAAACAATACGGTGTGAATACTGTAATTGGTAATAATGTTGTAGAATCTGTCCTGCTGAGAATTCCGGCAGGGCAATGAAAAAAGGTAAAAACAGGGCTGCTGCCAGCAACAAGAGAAGAAACAGAATATCCATGCTGCTCATTCGAGTCGCCCGGTTTTTTCTTATTTCCCGCTGCACCCGGATTACTGTCCGAGCTTTTTCAGCCTGAGAAGGGATGGTTTCCGGATAAGACATAAGAAATTCAAATATTTCTTTTTCTGAATTTCTATTGCTGTTCATAATACCTCCCCTTCCTGCAAAAAACTCTTTAGATTACTTAGAGCCCCATTCAATCGTGATTTTACTGTTCCAACCGGGCAATGGACCATTTGGGCAATTTCTTTAATTGAAAACCCGTGATAATATCGCAGAACCACTGCCAGGCGTTGCTTGGGAGGCAATCGATTTAAAGCGGCTTGCACCCGGAGTGCCTGTTCCTTTTCTATAACAATGCTTTCGGGATGGCCTGCTTCTGCCGCAGGTACGGTTTCTGGATCCTGTGGAATTTCCCGGCGCCGGGAGGCCTTTTTATAATAATCGCGCAGGCTGTTATGACATATCTTGAACAACCAGATTCGGAACCGGTCCCTATGTTGGTAACGATAAAGCCCCCTTGCTGCCTTGATAAAGGTTTCCTGAATGATATCATCCACATCGCCTGGCGGGCATCCCATGCGAAGGAGAAAGTTTAAAAGGGCGGGGTAGTATTCATCCACAAGTATTTCCACAGCCCGGTGCTCTCCCTTTTGGAAGTCCCGTAAATATTGCCATTCTTCATCCGACTGCATACTTCCCCCCCTTTTATGCTACACTGCAGTGTTTCTTTCTCTAATATAATAACGAAGCCGATCGCGAAAAGGTTCATTTATCAGATTTATGATTATTGGCTCGGTTTCAACTAAAAACTAAAAAAGCCTCTATTTATGCAAAAAAAGGTATTTATATATCCAATGGAATTTAAAAGGGCTGGGGTCATTCCTTTTTTCCCTGCGGGTATTCCTCAATATTAACCGCGATATTTCTTGAAAACAGCATTTGCCAAGGATCTCTTGGATCATCATTCACCTTCGCTGAATCAGCTTGTTTTGGCTAAATTTATCGAACAAGGACATTTTAAACGGCATATCGCCAAAATGAAAAAAGTATACCGTAAACGCCAGGATACGATTATTCAAAGTATAAAAACATATTTTCACGGCAGGTGTAAAATCAGCGGCCATACAACCGGATTGCATTTGATTGTCGAGTTCAATGATGTGATATTCACCGAGCAAGTTATCAATCGATTGGAAGATGCGGGAACCCGCG